>JAEWDJ010000153.1 GCA_023390155.1 Actinomycetes bacterium
GAAGAGCACCGCGCGCGCCTGGTGCGGACGTTGCGCGACCGGCCCCTCACCCCGACGGTGGTGCGAGGCGATCCGTCCGTCGCAGGAGCGGTGCCGCTCGTGATGTGCCTGTTCCACCGGCCGGCGCGGCTCCCAGACATTGTGCGGATGCTCGCGGAGCAGCATTCCGATCGGCCGCTCCGCCTGATCCTCTGGAACAACGAGCCGTCGAACACGGAGCTCTACCGGCGTGTGCTGGCCGACGCCCGACTCGGCTCGATCGCCTCGATCGAGCTGTACACCTCCCCCGCCAACATCGGTGGGGTGGCCCGTTTCATCGTGGCGCGCTGGCTCTGGGCGAACGGCAGGCGGGGACCTTTCATCATGCTCGACGACGACCAGCTGGTGGGCCGTGAGTTCGTCGCGACGCTGCTCGGCGAGTTCCAGCCGCAGAGCATCACCGCCTGGTGGGGGTTCGCCAACCACGGCAGTCACTGGCAGCGCTCCGAGGTCCAGCCGGGTCAGCCGCTCGACTACGCCGGAACCGGTGGTACCGTCGCCGATCTGTCTCTGATCGCAGCCGATGAATTCTTCGACATCCCCGCCCGGTTCCTCCTGCTCGAGGACCAGTGGATGACCGCGTACGCCCGTCGAAGAGGATGGGACGTCCGCAAGTCGGCCGCGCGGATCGACCAGATCATGGAAGAGGAGGGCGGCAACCAGTATCACGCCCTCTGGGCGCGCAAGGACGAGTTCTTCGCCTACCTGCACGAAGGCGATCGATGAGGATCGCCGTCGCCCTCTGCACGCGCAACGGCGCACGGTACGTGGGGGAGCAGATCGCGAGCATCCTCGACCAGGAGCGACGCGTGGACCGCATCGTCCTCTCCGACGACGCATCGACGGACGGGACAGCGGACCTCGTGATCGCCGCTGTGGGGGATCGCGGCCCGTCCGCGCCGGAGCTCACGGTGTTCCGCAACGACCCGCCGCTCGGTGTGGTCCGCAACTTCTCGCAGGCCATCGCCGCCGCAGGAGCCGACCTCGTCGCCCTCTGCGACCAGGACGACGTGTGGGAGGCCGACCGGATCGAGCGCATCGCCGCTCGATTCGAGTCCGAGCCCGACCTGCTCTGCAGCTTCTCGGACGCGCAGCTCATCGACGACGACGGCCAGCCGCTCGGAGCCAGCCTGTTCGGCCGGCTGGAGGTCGGACCACGAGAGCTCGGCGCGATTCGCGCCGGCGAGGCGTTCCCTGTGCTTCTCCGTCGCAATCTCGCGACGGGCGCCACGATGGTGTTCCGGCGAGAGCTGTTCGAGGCGGCCGCTCCGCTGCCATCCGAATGGGTCCATGACGAATGGCTCGCGCTCGTCGCCGCCGCCCTCGACGGGCTGGGCGTCGAGGAGGCTCCGCTGACCCGGTATCGCATCCACTCCGCCAACACCATCGGGGTCGTCGAGCCGACGTTGGGGCACAAGGTCCGGCGTGTGCTCCAGCCGAGAAGTGATCGCAACGCGGGTCTGGCGAGGAGGTCGGCCGTTCTCGCACGCCGCCTGGCCGCCCTGGGGGTGTCCGCAGAGACCGAACGGGCCGCACGGCGCAAGGCGGTGTTCGAGGCCCGGCGCGCGCGGCTCCCCCGGGCGAGGCTGCTCCGCGTGGCCCCGGTCGTGCTGCTCGCGGCGACCGGCGACTACCGGCGCTACGCCAGCCAGGGAGCGCTCGACATCGTCCGCGATCTTCTGCAGCCCGCCTGAGAGCGCGGCGTCAGCTGCAATCCAGCGGCCGTCGAGTAGGCTCATGGCTGCTCGAAAGCCCGTCCCGAACCGAGGAAAGACCACGTGAACTCTGCTGCCGTCGGCGAGACCCCCGCTCAGCGGGAGCCGGACAACGTTGAGGCGCCCGAACGGCGGCTGATCGACCGCTGGCGCCGAGCCGTTCGCCCCACCGAGCGCGGGTTGCCGAACTGGCGAGTCGTGGTCGCCTTCCCGGCCGTCCTCTTGGTGCTCCTGGTCGTTCTCGTCGGGCTCGGCATCACCGGCTCGTCGACGGGCTACCTCCACCAGTTCTTCTACACCGGGAGCGACGCCAATCTCCTCTCGGGCGAGCCCGAGGCCATCCGGAGCGACGAGTGGTCGGTGCAGACCGCCTGGACGATCTCTCAGGTCGAGCAGGGCCTTCCGGTCGTGAATCACACCTTCCCGGGCGGCATAGACTCCACCGTCCAGTCGGACCTCCCATCGTGGGATTGGTCGATGGCGTTCCGTCCCCACCTCCTCGGGTTCTGGTTCCTGCCGTTGGACAATGCAATGGCGCTGAAGTGGTGGCTCCCTGCGTTCGCGCTGATGGCCTGCGCGTACCTCGCGGCCGTGGCGCTGCTCCCGCGCAGACCCGTCACCGCGGCGGCGCTCTCGGTCGGCTTCTTCTTCGCGCCCTTCTTCCAGTGGTGGTATCTGCCGGTGACCCTGTGGCCGGCCGCGTGGACGTTCGCGGCCATCGCGGCGATGGTGTGGCTGCTGAGATCCGATCGCGCGTGGCAGCGCTGGACCTGGGTGGCCGTGGTGGGCTATCTGACGGTGACGATGGGGATGGGCGTCTACGTGCCGTTCATCGTGCCGGCCGTCTTCGTCGTCTTCTTCGTCGGAATCGGCCTGCTGGCCGGGAGGCGCCCCGCGGGCGACACCCTCCTCCCGACCCTGCGCGAGCGGACGCGCGCCCTCTGGCCGATCCTGGTCGGCGGTGTCGCGGGAGTCGTCGTGCTCGTCGTCTGGGTGGCGACCCGCTGGGCGACGATCCAGAAGTTCCTCGACACGGTGTATCCGGGCCAGCGATTCGAGCACACGGGCCAGACCGGGAAGGACGGGCTGATCGCGCTCTTCGCGGCGCCGGTCACCCGTACCCTCGGCGTAACCGGCGGCCAGCCCCTCGGTGGGAACGCGTCCGAGGCCTCGACGTTCTTCCTGATCGGCGTCTTCCTCGTCGTACCCGCGATCTGGATCATGGTCCGCGACCGCCGTGACTGTCGCGGTACCGACTGGCTGCTCGTCGCGCTTGTCGGCGGAACCGCCCTCTTCTTCCTCTTCCTCCTGGTGCCGGGCTGGGACGCCATCGCGCACCTGATCCTGCTCGACCGAACGACGGACGGCCGCCTGCGCATGGGCTTCGGGCTGCTCTCCGTGGTCCTCGCCCTGGTCATCGCCCAGCGTGCCGACGGGTACCGTCGCGAGGGGCGCTCGATGCCGGTTCTCGGTGCCGTGGCGGCGGGGGCACTCGCCGCACTGTCGGTCGGCGTGGTCATCGTCCATCTGCGCAACGCCGGCTCGCCCCAGGCCGGCATCTCCTGGTCGTGGATCGGACTCGGCGTCCTCTTCGTCCTGGTGGTCGTCGCCTTCTCGCTCGGCCGTGCTGCGATCGGCGCCCTCCTGTTCCTCGTGATGTCGCTCATCGGTTCGATGGGCGTCAATCCGCTGTACCGCGGCGTGCTCGACCTCAACGACACCGCCATCGCCCGCGCGATGGACGCCATCCAGGCGCAGGACCCGGGCCGGTGGGTCGGGGTGGGCGAGTCGCGGCTTCCCAGCGCGGTGCTCGTTCAGTCCGGCCTGCCGGGTTACAACGGCTTCCAGGGTGCGCCTCCGGCCGAGATGTGGAAGCAGATCGATCCGCAGGGAACGCACGAGGAGAACTGGAACCGGCTGGCGAACCTCAGCTGGATCGCGGGCACGGGCGACCCCGACCCGCGCAATCCGGCCGCGGACGTGATCCAGATGACCTTCGACTCCTGCCGGCCGTTCGCCCAGGAGAACGTGGAGCACGTGATCTCGGACGCCCCCCTGCAGCAAGCGTGCTTGAGCGAGCAGGGCATGGTCCGTCAGGGCCCGACGACCTTCTACCTGTACTCGGTCGAGGCCCCGCAAGCAGCGGTCCCCGCGGGCTGAAGCCGCGACGGAACGATGAAGCCCTCCGCGTCGGCGACGCGGAGGGCTTCATCGTTCAGGACGGGTCCGGTTGTTTGTCGAACGGCAGGTAGCTCGGGGTCGACGGACTGGCCTGGATGTCCAGTTGGAGTGCGCTGATAAGCATCTGCGTGCCGAGCATCAGCGGAAGAGCCGCGAGCATGACGGTCGCCGCCGTGGCGACCACCGAGGCGGCGATCTGGAAGCAGACCCAGATAGCGACGCCGACGCCGAAGACGAAGAGAAGGAGTCCGAGCACCAGGAGCAGGGCGATCGGAGAGAAGGACCACAGCACGTAGCGGTACCAGATGCGCCGCCAGAACCCGCGGGTAAGGAGGCTGAGGAGCTCCGGGACCACGCGGCCGAGCTTGATGCTCGACACCTCTTCGCCGTAGACCGCGGGGATCGGTACATCCACCGCGGGCACCTGGAGGATGTTGAGGTGGATCAGCAGGTCGTTCTCGAAGCTGTAGCGGCGGGCGACGTTGTCGAGCGGGACCCGGCGCAGCACCTCGGTGCGGATCGCGGTGTACCCGTTCTGCGGGTCGAAGAGGTGCCAGTACCCTGAGGCGAGCTTCGTCATGAACGAGAGGACGATGTTGCCGAAGATGCGGTAGCGCGGCATGCCCTCGAACGACTCGGGAGCGAAGAAGCGGTTCGCCTTCGCGAACCCGTATCCTTCGATCGTGACGTGGTCGAGCAGGGCCGGCAGGTAGGCGGGGTCCATCTGAGCATCGCCGGCCATGATCACGTTGACGTCGGCGCCCAGTTCCATCGCTGCGCGGTGGCCCGTGATGATGGCGCCCCCGACGCCCTGGTTCACCTCGTGGCGGATCAGGACCACCCGGTCGTCGGTGCTCGCCTGGACGACGGCGCTCGTGTCGTCCGGGCTGTGATCGTCGATGATGACGATGTGATCGACGAACTCCGGCATGGTGTCGATGACCTGGGAGATCATCTTCTCTTCCTTGTAGGCGGGCACCACCGCGGCGATCCGTGCGCCGTTGTACATTGTTCAGTCCTCTCGGGGCGTCGGGTCGGCAGGAGCCGGCTCGCTGCGTGCCGGGCGCGGTTGCGCGAACACCCAGTACTTGTAGGCGAAGTAGTTCCACACCGTCGTCACCACCGTGGCGATGACTTTGCCGCCCGCCCAGCTGAGGGCTGATTCGTCGACGAGTCCGACGATGACGGCGGTCGCGACGGTGTTGAACGCGACCAGGAGAGTGTACTTGACGAGCGCCCTGCCATGCGGGACGTCCGAGCCGAAGGAGAACACGCGCTGGATCGTGTAGGTGAACGCGAAGCTCACGACGAACGCTGCGCCCGCGGCGAGCCATGTCTCCCAGCCGAAGACCTCGTGGAACAGCGCCAGCAGACCGAAATCGACGAGAAACGCGACGCCGCCGGCGATCAGGTAGCGGACGGCCGTGTTCTGAAGAAGCGTTCCGAGCCAGCTCGCCCCCCGGCGCCCGGTCGGAGAGTTCATGCGACCGGGGACGGGCGGCGCGAGATCACCTGGTCGATGACGCGGTGCGCCGGCAGGATGCTTGCCCGCTCGGCGGCGGCGTCGACACTGCCGTCGATGACGTCGAGGAAACGGCCGAACTGCGTCGTCAGGGGCTCCTGGGAGCTCACCAGCTCCGGGATCTCGATGACCGTCTGCTGACGGTATCCGCGGCCCTCGTCGACGGAGTTCTCCGAGACATGGCGGTAGACCGTGACGTCTCGGCGCAGGAGGTCGACCTCGATCAGGCGGTCGAGCTCGTAGATCGACAGCTGCCGGATCTTCCGCTGGCCGACGCGGCTCGCCGAGACGTGCGCGAGAGCGCCGCCGGGGAAGTCGAGGATGGTCTCGGCCACGTCCTCGGCGTCCGCGAGGGAATCAGGGTGGAAATGGCCGAGCCGGGCCTCGACGCCCGACGGGGTGCTGCCGATGAGTCCGATCGCCAGGTCGACGTCGTGCACCAGGAGGTCCCACGCGACACCGGTGCGGATGCGCGGTGCGTATGGGGAGTGCCGCGACGCCGTGACGTGGACCGGCTCGCCCATGATGCTGCGCGCCGTCATGACGGCGGGGTTGTAGCGCTCGAGGAGCCCGCACATCAGCGGGATGTCCCGCTCGTCGGCGAGGGCGAGGATCTCTTCGGTGCGGAGCAGGCTGTCCGCGACGGGCTTCTCGACAAGCAGCGGGACGCCCTGACCGAGGACCCGCATCGCGAGCTCGTAGTGCGCCTCCGTGGCCGCCGCGACGACGACCGCGTCGACGTCGCTCAGCTCGGGGAGCTCGGGGAGCCAGGTGGCGCCGAATCGCTCGGCCACCGACGTGCCGACCGACTCGCGCGGGTCGATGAGGAGGGAGAGTTCAGCGCGCGTCGACTGGGCGATGACGCGGGCGTGATGGCTGCCCATCGTGCCCGCGCCCACGAGTGCGACGCGGACGGGGGCGCTCACGCGTTGCCTCCGGCGGCGCGGGTGACGGCCGCGATGATGGTGTCGAGGTCGCTGTCGCTGAGCGAGTTGTGGACCGGCAGCGAGACCACCTGGCGCGCGACCTGCTCCGCCACCGTGGCGTCGCGGCGCACGACGCGGGGGTGATCGCGGTACGCGTCGTAGTCCCAGAGCAGCCGGGGGTAGTAGACGCCGGCTCCGACGCCGAGTCCCTGGAGGGCCTCGACGAACTCGTCCCGGCCGACTGCGGCCTCCTCGGTGACCCGGATCGTGAACTGGTGCCAGACGTGCGAGCGGCCGGGGAGCTCCCGCGGGACCTCGATGCCCGGAACGTCGGCCAGGCCCTCGATCAGCCGTGCGGCGTTCCGCTTTCGGGCCTCGACGATGGACGTGTAGCGGGCGAGCTGCGGGAGGCCGAGGGCAGCTTGCAGGTCGGTGAGGCGGTAATTGTGCCCGGCCATCTCGTAGACGTAGCGCGCGCGCATCCCCTGGTTGCGCAGCACGCGCAGCTTGTCGGCGATGTCGTCGTCGTCGGTGGTGATCAGGCCGCCTTCGCCGGTCGTGAGGTTCTTCGTCGCGTAGAGCGAGAAACTGCCCATCCCGTAGCTGCCGGCGTAACGGCCCTGGTAGGTCGCGCCGTGCGACTGTGCGGCGTCTTCGAGGATGGCGAGCCCGTGCTGCTCGGCGAGTGCGGCGATCGGCTCCATGTCCGCCATCTGGCCGTAGAGGTGCACCGGGAGGAGGACCTTCGTCTGCGGGCCGATCGCCTGGGCGACGGAGGCCGGGTCGACGTTGAAGTCCTCGAACCGGATGTCGGCGAAGGTCGCCGTCGCGCCCGTCTCCAGGATCGCGTTGAGGGTCGCGACGAAGGTGAACGGCGACGTGACGACCTCGTCCCCGGGGCCGAGGTCCAGCGCCTGGAGGGCCGCCACGAGCGCGGTGGTCCCATTGTTCACGGCGATGGCGTGCCGTGCGCCGTGCATTCGCGCGAACTCGTCTTCGAGGCGCGCGACCTTGGGGCCTTGCGCGATGGAACCGGAGCGGAGGACTTCGAGGACCTCGCGCTCCTCTTCCGGACCGAACTTCACCGTCGTGATGGGAATCATGGAGCCTCGTGTGGTTATAGTCGCAGAATGCGAGCACCGGATTATGCGCTTTCACCTTACCTTGCCTCCGGAATCGGGCGGCGCTAGCGATGGCCGATCCGCGCGGTTCCATCCATCCGACCGCAGTGATCCGTGGTGACGTCGTCATGGGCTCGGGCAACACGGTCGGACCGTTCGCCGTCATCACCGGTCCGGTCGAGATCGGAGACGACAACTGGTTCGGCACCGGCGCCGTGATCGGCGCGCCCCCGGAGGTCCGCAGCTGGGAGCACCCGCGCGACGCCGAGAGCCCGTCGAGCGGAGGTGGGATCCGCATCGGTAGCCGCAACGTCGTCCGCGAATACGCGCAGGTCCACCAGGGCTGGCACGACCAGACGACGATCGGCGACGATGCGTTCATCATGAACCAGTGCTACGTCGCCCACGACTGCGTCCTCGGCGACGGCGTCACACTGGCCTCGAGCGTACTGCTCGCCGGCCACGTGCGGATCGGTGCGGGAGCGAACCTGGGCCTCGGCGTCTCCGTCCACCAGCGCCGGTTCATCGGGCGCGGCGCGATGGTCGGGATGGGCGCCGTGGTCACCCGAGACCTGCCGCCGTGGGCGAAGGCGTTCGGTAACCCGGCCAGAGTCCGCGGCGCGAACACCGTCGGGATGCAACGTTCAGGCCTCCCGGATGATCTGGTCGAGACCGTCGCCGGTCTCTATGCCGATCGATTCGATCCGGCGCGGCTGGAGGAGCTCACCGCCGAAGCGCTCGCTGACGCGATCTCCGAGTGGCGGGCGGCCACGAGGGCCTGAGCGTCACATGTCGTTCGGGCCCCGCCGCGGCAGCCGCAGCCGCCAGCTCATCCCCTGGGACGCCTTGACGGTGCAGATGAGGAGGAGGAGCCAGCCCGCCTCGACGAGGATCGAGCTCTCGAAGACGCTGGTGACGAGCAGGGCGACGAGCACCAGCGGCGCCCAGGCGTAGACGACGCTGCGACGGTTGGAGGCGAGCAGCCAGGAGCGCACGAAGGCGAGGGCGATCAGGGCGACGAAGAGCAGCAGGCCGATGATGCCGACCTGGAGGTAGACGTCGAGGTACGCGTTGAGGCCGTCGGCGTGGTAGACGCCGGTCGCGGCCTGGATGGCGGTGAACGGGTAGAGGTCCGTCGGCCAGGCGCCGACCCAGCCCCAGCCGACGCTCTGCTGCACGGGGATGAGCTCCCAGATCTGGATCCAGAGCCGGTAGCGCACCTGGAAGTCGGCGCGGGCGTTCAGAAGGTCGATGACGCGTGTGCGATAGATGTAGGCGGCGACCAGCACGGCGACGGTGAGGACGGCGAGGCCCCACTGGACGTAGGTGCGCTGGTGGGCGGGGACCTTGCGGATGAGGTAGAGGGCGAGGGTCGCCAGGCCGACGACGACTGAGACCGCGGCGATGACGGGGGAGTGCGCGAACAGGATGCAGAGCGCGGCGAGGGTGATCGAGTATGCCGCGCGCGGCGGGCGCACGGAGCGGGTGCGCAGCTCGACGAGGAAGGTCACGAAGGCGATCAGGGCGACGATGCTGAGCTGGTTGCGGGAGCCGAACAGGCCCTGGATCGGGCCGCCGGCGGCGATGTTGCCCTGGATGCCCAGGAAGGTGATCGGGAGGTCGAGCAGCAGGCCGCTGACGACCTCCAGCGCCAGGGAGACGGTGAGCAGGAAGCGCAGGGCGTCGCCGACGACGCGCACGATCTGGATCGCGTCCCGCACGAGGGCGATGTAGACGGCCAGGAACGCGAAGAGGAGCTGGTAGATCACGCCGGCGAGTGTCGCCCACTGGTACTGGCTCCACAGCAGGGAGAGGGCGCACCAGCCGACGAACAGCAGGGCCGAGACCGGGAGCAGGCCGTGCCACTCGATCATGCGCCACTGCGCCGCGAACGAGGCCGCGGCCAGGACGGCCAGGACCGCGAGGGCGCCGATGAGTCCCGGCCAGCCGATCAGGGCCCGGATGGCGTGCGTCGAGAATCCGACGCCGACGGCGAGCAGGGCGAGCGCCGACGTGAATCGCGGGCCGCCCAGGAAGTCGGCCGCCGCGGCGGGGACCCAGGGGGTGCGCGGTTCGGCCATACCTGGAATCCTACGGTGCGGCCTGCTTGGTCTTCATCGCGATCACGACGAGGAGTGTCCAGCCGGCCTCGAGGAGGATGCGGCTCTCCGCGAGCGACTGCGCCAGCAGTGCCGCGAGCAGGAGGAGCGGCAGGAGGGCGTAGGCGGTGTACGGCAGGCGGTCGGCGACGTCGACCCGCGGCCGGTCGACGGCGGCGAACCACGAGCGCCAGAGCGTGCTCACGACGAGGAGGGCGAAGAGGACGAGCCCGACGACGCCGAGCTGCAGCCAGACGTCGAGCCAGGCGTTGTGAGCCTGCAGATAGACGACGCCGTTGCGCTCCGCGAGGTCGTGGAAGGGGGAGACCCACGGCGCCCAGTAGCTCACCCAGCCCCATCCGAACACCGGCCGCTCCTGGGCGAGGCCGATCACCTTGGCCCAGATGTCCAGGCGGCCGGTGAGATCCTCGCTCTTGCCGAAGAGGGCGGGGATGCGGGAGGCGAAGACCGAGACGAGTACGATGCCGGCCACCACCACGGCGGCGGCCGTCAGGTACATGGGGCGGCGGCGGTCCGGCCCGACCCGCCGCGTCCACAGCGCGAACGCCAGGACGACGGCGGTCGCGAGCGCCGCGACGATGACGGTGGAGGAGCGGGTCAGCACGAGCGTGAGGCCCGCCACGACGAGCCACGCGACCACGACGCCCCGCCGCGGCGGCCGGTCGGCCAGCTGGATCGCGAAGACGATGAGCGCGAGCAGGGCCACCATGGCGAGGAGGTTGCTATTGCCGAGGATGCCCTGGATCGGGCCGCCGTGGAACAGCAGGTCGCGGCTCCAGTAGAAGGCCTGGGGGAGCTTCCCGGAGGGCACCGGCTGCACCGGTGTGAGCGGGAGGACCGGCCGGCGCACGAAGACGGCGACGACCAGTTCGAAGACGAGCGAGAGGCCGAGGACCCACTTGAACGCGTTCCCCAGCGCCTGGAGGAGGCCCTGCCAGTTCAGGCAGAGTGCCAGGAAGACCGCGCCCGCGGTGGTCGCCAGCTGCGCGAGGACGCCGAGCGCGCTCGCCCCGGGGTACGCCGACCAGGCGATCGACAGCACCATGAGCAGCAGCAGGAGGGCGAGGGACTTGGGCGCCTTGCGCCAGCGGAACGCCGGGCGCAGGCGCACCAGGAACAC
>JAEWDJ010000196.1 GCA_023390155.1 Actinomycetes bacterium
CCTGCACCGTCGTGTACGTCAGCAGCGCCAGATACGCCGCCGCCAATCCGAGCGGCCGCCCCATCCCGTACCCCACATACGTGAAGAACGCGCCGGGACGCGGGATGAACCGGCTCATCGCGCTCAGCCCCACCGCGAAGAACAGCAGGATGATCGCCCCGATCGCGAACATGCTCGGCACGCCCGCACCGTTGCCGAGCAGCACGGCCACGGGGAAACCGCCGCCGATCACCGTGAGCGGCGCCGCCGCGGCGACCACCATGAAGACGATCGAGCCGACACCGAGCCGTCCCGAGAGCTGACGCGCCGCGCCAGGGCCGCGCAACGCGACCGGATCACCGAGCAGAGCCTGAGGCTCCTGTGCTGCCGTCATGGGTTCCTCCTAGGGGATGAGGCAGAGGGAAGGGGTGCCGTCAGTCTCGCCAGACGGTGTTGCACCGCCGTTCCACCGACGTGAAGACTCGGCGCTCGCCGAATGGGACGGGCGCCGTCGCATTCGGCGGTCACGCACCTGTGACGCCGACGAAACGCCGGCGCAACACACCGCACGTAGCCTCGCGAGCAAGGAGCAACACCGTGACAGCACAGCCCCCCGTGACCGCACTGAGCCGGGCGATCGCCGATCCGCGACCGGTCGACGGCCTCGCCGCGCGCTCGCCGATGGCGGGTCTCGACCGGCGCAGCCTCGGCTTCGTGGACGTGCTCGCCCAGTCGGTGGGAGCCGTGGCACCGTCGGCGGCCGCGGCGACCTGTCCCGTGCTGGTCGCCGCGCGAGCCGGGTCGGGGACGCTGGTGGCCTTCCTGCTCGCGGCCGTGCTGATGGCGCTCGTCGCCTCCGCCGTCAACCAGTTCACCCGGCGGATGGCCGCGACGGGATCCCTCTACACGTTCGCCGCCCGCGGGCTGGGGGAGCGGGCGGGATTCGCCACGAGCGCGGCGATGATCGTCGGGTACGGGTTCGTCGCCATGTTCGCGCTCCTCGGGGCCGCCTACTACAGCCTGACGCTGGCCTCCCACGCGCTGCCGGGAGCGGCCGGGTCGCGCGGCCTCGTGCTGCTCCTCCTCGCCGGCTTCGGCGCACTCTGCCTGCTCGTCCTGTGGCGAGGGATCCGGCTGTCGACCCGCGTCACCCTCGTCGTCGAGCTGCTCGCCATCGCCGGCATCCTCGTGCTCATCGTCGTCCTGCTGGTGCGGGTGCCGGGCGGCTCGTTCTGGAGCGTGGCACTGCCGCGCGACGTCGGCATCCCGCAGCTCGCCGCCGGCACCACCGTCGCGGTGACGGCCTTCGTCGGCTTCGAGAGCGCCGCCACCCTCGGCGCCGAGTCGCGCCGGCCGTTCGCCACCATCCCGCGGACCATCCGCTGGACGGTCATCGCCGCCGGCGTGCTCTACCTGCTTTCCGCCTACACCCAGCTCGCCGGGTTCGACGCGTTCGGCGGCGACCTCGCCGCCAGCGCCAGCCCGGTCAACGACCTCGCCGCGCGTGCCGGCGTCGAGTGGATGGGACTCCTCCTCGACGCCGCGCTCGCCTGCTCCTTCCTCGCCTGCGCCCTCGCCTCCACCACCGCACTCGCCCGCGTGCTGTTCTCGCTCGGCCGGGAGGGCATCGCACCGCGCGCGCTCGGACGCACCCACCGCCGATTCCGCACACCCCACGTCGCCCTGGGCGTCGGCATCGCGGTGGAGGTCGGCGTCCCGGCCGTGCTCGTCGCGGCCGGGATGGGGGCCTGGCCGGCGATGGGCGTCGTCGTCGTGTGCGCGGCGGCCGGCTACATGACCGCATACGCGTTGGTGTGCGTCGCCACCCCGTTCTTCCTGCACCGGATCGGCGAGCTCACCGCCGGCCCCGCGATCGCCGCGGGGGTGGCCGCGGTGGGCCTCGCGGCGACCCTCGGCCTGGACCTCTGGCTCGAGGTCTCGGGGACACGGGCGCTCGCCGTCCTGCTGCTTGCGGGCGTGGCCGCGCTCGCGGCGGGCCTCTACCTGCTCGTCCGCCGCCGGCGCCCGGAAGCGCTCCGCCGGATCGGCCTGTACGACGAGCCGACGACGGGGGACGTGCTCGGCGGCGCGCCATGAGTGCCGTCCCCGAGCTGAGCGGCCGCCAGCCCGGTGCGGTGCACAGCGCCCTCGCCGTGCTGGAGGAGGTCGCGCGGTCCGGGCCCGGCATCACCGCGCAACAGATCAGCGTGCGCCTCGGCCTCCCGCGCGCGACGGCGTACCGGCTGCTCAACCTCCTCGTCCAGGACGAGTACCTGGTGCGGATGCCGGACCTGCGGGGTTTCGCCCTCGGCCGCAAGGTCGCCGAACTCGCCGACGTCGCTCAGGCCCAGGACGCGGCGGCGACCGCGCGGGAGGCCGTCGCCGACCTGCGCACCCGCATCCGCGGCGGCGTGCACCTCGCGGTGTACCGCGACGGCCGCGTCGTCCCCGTCGACGTCGACCCCGACTTCCCGCTCTCGGACCCGAAGCGCATCGGCAGCGACCTCAGCGTCTCCGCCCTCGGCCGTCTCCTCCTCGCCGAGCAGGCCGCCCGCACGATCCCATCGCCCACCCGCTTCACGACCCAGGAGGGGGAGCTCACCCCAGGCTACGGCTGCCTGGCCGTCCCGGTGCGCGGCGGCGACGACCGCCTCATCGCGGGCCTCGCCCTCGCGCTCCCCGCGGCGCGTCTCGCCGAGCGCGAAGGCCTGGTCTCCCTCGTCGCCGACACCGTGGCACGGCTGGGACCGCTGCTGCAGCGCGTCTGAGCGGCACTCAGCGGGTGCGGACGAGCCGGACGACCTCGACGGGGACGCCGCCGATCGTCTCGCTCTTCGCCGCCCCGTCGGCGGCGAAGCCGTTGCGCCGGTAGAACGCGTGGGCCCGCGGGTTGTCGGCCATGACCCAGAGATAGGCGGGAGAGTCGCCCACGGCCGCGTCGAGGAGGCGTTGGCCGGTGCCCGTGCCGTACACGGCGGCCAGCACGTAGATCCCCTCCAGCTCGAGCGGGACCGGGGCGTCGGCATCCCGTCCTCGCCCGGCCGACGCCCAGCCGACGATCGACCCGCCGAGCTCGGCGACCCGGACGTCCGTCGCGCCGGCCTCGATGATCGCTCTCCAGCCGTCGGCGCGGCGCTCCACATCCAGGCCCGCGAGCAGTTCGGCGGGGAGCTGACGGGCGTACGCCTCGCGCCAGGCCGCCACGTGCACGCGCGCGATGGCGGCGGCGTCGTCGGCCCTCGCCACGCGCACCTGCGCCTCTGATCCGCTCACGACC
>JAEWDJ010000314.1 GCA_023390155.1 Actinomycetes bacterium
GTGTACTTCTGTGCGTCGGGAGCCGGCGCGTCGGGAAGGCCCGGGATGACGGCGTCGTAGACGGCGGCGGGCAGGGAGCCGAGTTCGGTCATGGAGGGCTGCGCGGGGAGGGGCGGGGCCGACGGTGTTGGGCTTGCACTCGCCGAAGGGGAGGCCGTCTTCGCCGGGCGGGCGTCGTGCGGGGCGCATCCGGAGACGGTGGTGGCGAGGGCGACCGCGAGGGTGAGGGCGGGAAGCGCGCGTTTCATCGGAGTCCGTTCGACGGACGAGGGCGGACGCCGTGGCGCCCGCCCTCGTCGAGTGGGTGTGCGGTGTCGGCGGATCAGCCGCTGACGACGGGGAGCTTGCCCGTGGGCTTCGCCGCGGACGGCGCCGCCGAGCCGAGCCCGCCGCCGGCGCCGGCGTCACCGGCGACCGCGGTGCCCGTGACGGTGATGCCGATCGTGTTGACGGCTCCCGAGCGCTGACCGGTGGCGGTGAGGACGAGCTCGCCGGGCTCGGCGTTGCCGCTCAGGTGGAGGTGGCTCACGTGGATGGTTCCCGTACGGTCGGCGGTGACGGTGAGCGGCTCCGGTGTGCTGCCGTTGAGCGTGCCCGACACGACGACGTCCTCGTCCGGTTCGTAGCCGGACGCGACGAGGTCGATGCCCGCGTTCGCGTCGGCGAGCGCGTCCGTGGTGATGGTGGTCGTGCTGGCGCTGATCCCCTTGGGGGCGCGGATGTCGAGGAGGACGATGCCCGACGTCTCGCCCGCGTCGGACTGCGCGGCGACGACGACACCCTGGTCAGGGTCCGCGACGGCGATGTCGACGCTGGGGGCGAAGACGGTCGCGAAGGCTCCGTCGCTATCGGCCGCGACCGTGGTCTCCCCGAGTGTGGTCCATTCCTTGTCTTCCACGACCAGGATCTTGACCGCGGATCCGGGCGTGAAGCCGGTACCCGTGACGTCGATGCCCGCGCCCCAGTCGCCGGCCGTGAAGGTTCGATTCGCGAGCGTGATCTGGGCGCCGGCCGCGTGGGCCGGCGTCGCCGTCAGCACCCCGCCGGTGGCGGCGATGGCCGCCGCGATCGCGAGTGCGCCCAGGCGGGCGCGGAGAGAAGTAAGCATGGAGATGCCCCCGATGGTTCTGGTTCCGTGCGCGAGCGCGCACGAGATGAACCTAGCCTTCTACCGCTGGAATCTCAAATATATGCATGCATTATGCGTCACGCGAGGAGTCCGCGGATGTCGTCCGCGGTCAGAGCCGCGTCGAACGCCCCCTCACCGTCCAGCACGGCATCGAAGAGCCGCGCCTTCTCCGTCTTCAACGCCATCACCTTCTCCTCGATCGTGTCGGCCGCGACGAGCCGGTAGACCATGACGGGGGAGGTCTGGCCGATCCGGTGGGTGCGGTCGATGGCCTGCTGCTCGACCGCCGGGTTCCACCAGGGATCGAGCAGGAAGACGTAGTCGGCCTCGGTCAGGTTGAGCCCGAACCCGCCCGCGCGCAGGCTGATGAGGAACACCGGCGCGGTGCCGTCCCGGAAGCCGTCGATCACCTCCGCCCGGCGACGGGTCGTCCCGTCGAGCACGGCGTGGGCGATGCCGTCCGCGGTCAGCCGGTCGGCGACCTTCGCGAGGTAGCCGGTGAACTGGCTGAACACGAGCGCCCGATGCCCCTCGGCGACCACGTCGGCGAGCTGCTCCATCAGCGCGTCCAGCTTGCTCGACGGGATGTCGTCGAACTCGCCGTGCGGGTCGTCGGAGGTGTCGATCAGCGACGCGTCCAGGCTGAGCCGGCGCAGCAGGGTGAGGGATCGGAGCACATTGAAGCGCTGGCGGTCGAGGTCGTCCACCAGGTCGAGGATCTTCTGCCGCTCGCGCTGCAGGTACGCGTCGTACACGCGACGATGGCTCGGCGACAGCTCGACGGTCAGCACCTGCTCCTGCCGGGGCGGCAGCTCCGGCGCGACCTGCTCCTTCGTGCGTCGGAGCATCAGCGGGCGCACGCGCCGCCGCAGGGTCGCCAGGCGCTCGGCCGCGACCTCCTCCCGCGCGGCGATCGGTCGCGCGTAGTGCTGCGCGAATCGGTGCGCCGGCGGCAGGAGGCCCGGCGCCACGATGGCGAACAGCGACCACAGCTCCAGGAGGTCGTTCTCCAGCGGTGTGCCCGTGATGGCCAGTTTGAACGGGGCCCGCAGGTCACGCGCCGCCCGGTGGACGCGCGTCTGCCGGTTCTTCACGACCTGCGCCTCGTCGAGGACGAGCCCGGACCAGTCGAGTGCGGCGTAACGGTCGGCGTCGAGCCGGAACAACGCGTACGAGGTGACGACGAGGTCCGCCCCGGCCACGGCCTCGCGCAGCCGTGCGGTGCTGCGGACGGCCGAGGTGATCGTGGCGACCGTCAGCCCCGGCGCGAACCGGGCCGCCTCCGCGCCCCAGTTCGGCACGACGGAAGCGGGAGCCACGACGAGGAACGGAGCCGGCGTCGAGCCCTCCGCGCGCTCGGCGGCGACCGCGTCGGCGACGAGACTGAGCGCCTGCAGCGTCTTGCCGAGGCCCATGTCGTCGGCGAGGACCCCGCCGAGCCGGTGCCGCCAGAGGAAGTGCAGCCAGCGGCGCCCGTGCTCCTGGTACGGCCGCAGCACGGCGGTGGTGGAGGGGGCCGGCAGCGGGGCGGCGTCGATCAGGCTGGCGCCGGCCGGGTGTGGGG
>JAEWDJ010000330.1 GCA_023390155.1 Actinomycetes bacterium
CCACCCATCCCCGTACCGGCGCGCCTCTAATCGGCGGCGCGCCGTTTCTGCGTTATCCTGATCGCCTGATGCCGCATCATCCGGTTGCTCTTCCGCCCGGAGTCGGGTCGTCGAGGGCGACCCGACCGGCCTCGTGCGGCCTCCCTCCGGTGGAGCGCCGCCGCGACTTCTTCGCCTGCCGCCACCATGTGGAGCCCTGCCTCCACCATCCCGTGGTGCGTCACCACCACCATGCCGTCGCCTCCTTGGGCGCTGTCCGCACGGACAGTGCCCTTTTTGTTTGCCCTGCGCTTGTTCGTTCTGTGCTTGCTCGCCCCCACCCGAACCCCGCCCTCCCGGAAGGTCGCAGATGAAGACACTCGTCCTCAACGCCGGCTACGAGCCCCTCGCCGTCGTCTCGTTCAAGCGCGCCCTCGTCCTCGTGATGAACCAGAAGGCCACCGTGCTCGCCATCGACACGGACCACCCCGTCTGGACCATCTCCGGCAGCTTCGAACGCCCCTCCGTCATCCTCCTCACCCGCTACGTCCGCCTGCCCCGCGGCCGCGCCGTCCCCGTCTCCCGCCGCGGAGTCCTCCGCCGCGACCTCCACCGCTGCGGCTACTGCGGCAAATCCGCGACCACCATCGATCACGTCCTCCCACGCTCCCGCGGCGGCCGCGACAGCTGGGAGAACCTCGTCGCCTGCTGCCTCCGCTGCAACAACGTCAAAGGCGACCGCACCCCCGCGGAGATGGGCTGGACGCTCTCCGTCACTCCACGGGCACCCCACGACGCATCGTGGATCGTCCGCGGGTCGGAGGCGCCGCTCCCGGACTGGGAGGGGTACCTGGCGCCGGCGGCGTGAGGCTCTGTCTTTTCGCTAGACTCGATGGGCCAGCCTCTGTAGCTCAATGGAAGAGCAGTTCCGTCCTAAGGAAACGGTTGGGGGTTCGAGTCCCTCCAGGGGCACCTTCACAGCGCAGAGTCCTGCCCGCTCATCGGCGCGATGCTGCCTCTCCACACGCGAGCCCAACACGCGACGCAGACCGCTCTGGCGCCCGCGGACCAGAAACAGAGATGGGCGCAGCTGCTCGACCGGTCGGGCGCTCAGCGCCGCCGGTGTCGCCCCACCTACCCCCGCAGGTGAAGCCGCCTGAGGTCTTTATCCCGGACAGGACATACTCCCCACACGAGCCTCCGCGTAGCGTGCGGCGATACGAGCACTGCTGACGTAAGGAGCCACCATGGTAGACGCACGAGACGATGAACGGACGCCCGCTCAGGACGACTTCGTCCTCGCGATCGAGAGCGGTCCGCTCACCGAGATCGAGGTCCGGGAGACCGATGACGGCTCGCATGTCGACATCGCTGTCACGGGGGTCGGCGTGGACCCGGACACGGGCACGGCCGTGCCGGTGAGCATCGGATTGAACGCGGATGACTCCGCCTACGTCGTCACGATCGGAGGTGTGGAGTACGTCGTGCCGCTCGCCGAGACCGCGGAGGAGTCGAGCCATCGGCAGGGAGGGCTCATCCGTCCGCTCCGCACGCTCCAGCAGCTGGCGCAGCGGGTGGAGGAGGAGACCACGGGCATGGCCAGACGGCTGGCGGAGAAGTTCAAGCGCCGCGGGACACGGTGAGAGCATCATGGAGCTCTTCGGTGTCGCCGCCTTCGAACGCTTCTTCCGCGAGGCTGCCGGCCTCGACGTGGACAAGGACGACCTGCGGCGCTTCGACGAATTCGTCAACGTGAGGATCTACGACCTCCTGCTGCGCGCCGTCGCGAACGCGAAATCGAACGGCCGCGACGTCATCGAACCGCAGGACCTGCCGATCACCAAGGGGCTGCAGGAGTCCATCCAGGCGTTCGAGGCGATCGATGCGGATGTGCCGTGGACGTCGTCCTCGAGCGGCTGACCCGGCGCCCTCCCCTCGATCTCGTCTACAGCGACGCCACCGGTGAACTGCTTCCGCAGCTGGCGGGCGGGCTCGCCGTGGCGCTGGCGCGGACGATGCGGATCCTCGACGAGAAGGTGAGGAACCCGCAGACCCGGCACTGGGAGCAGGCCGGCCGCGTGTTCGACGTGCTCCTGTAGCCCGCGAGCGGGCTCTCCCGGCAGGGGCGCAGCGAGTGCTGCGTCCCCGTCGTCCCGGTGCGGGAGCCCTACACCGTGTCCGTGTCGTCGCGGCGGTCGTCGTGCGCCTTGTCCGCGGTGTCCTTCAGGTGCGCCTTCGCGTCGGCGACGGTGTCCTTGATGCTCCCCTCCACCTGCTCCGCCTTGCCCTTCACGACGCGGGACTCGTCGTCGGTGACCTTGCCGATGAGCTCGTCCACCTTGCCCTTCAGCTTGTCGCCCTTCGCTTCGGCCTTGTCGTCGATAGCCATGATTCCTCCTCGTTCCGTCCGGATGTTTCGGTGATCGACGGTCAGGTTACGCGGATCCGGGGCGCGCGTAAGGGGGCGGGCCATCTGGCGCACACCGCTTCTCAGGACCGCAGGGGTGAGTAGTGTCGCGTCATGCGCAGGAAGCGTGGAGGAGCAGACGGGCCGGCGGGGCCGTGGTGGCGGGAGGTGACGATCGTGGCCGCCGCGCTGCTCGTCAGCGTCGCGCTCCTGGTTGTCGTGCATTCCGTCGGCGATCCGGTGTGGGTGCGTCGATCCCTGTCGCCGGTCCCGGGTTCGGATGCCGCGATCTGGCAGGTGCAGACGACGTTCCTGTCCGTGGGATTCGCCGGGCTCACGATCGCGGCGCAATTGTTCGCGGAGGCTCCGCTCGCCATCGGCACATCGCGAAAGCGGGTCCTGGCGTACATCGGGGCCAGTTGGTTCGTCACCGTGGGGCTCGCCGGGAACGCGGTCATGGCTCTCGACGCCATCTGGCTGCCGAGCGCGACGGGTGTCCTGATCGCGTTCGCGTGGCTCGCCGCGACCGCCGTCCTGCTGATGGTGTCGACATCCCGGCTGGCACGCCTGTTCGGGCATCCGTCCCGTCTCGACGACGTGGTGCGGAGCTCGCTGATCGAGACGCTGTCCGATCGCTTCGACCGGATGGCACGCCGCTACTCCGACGCGAGGAACGGGTTGGACGACCTTCTGACGGCGGACTCGTCGCGCACCTCCACGGACGCCGTCTGGACGGTCCCTGTTCCGGTGCCGCAGGCCGGGCGGGTGGTTCGCGCCATCGACTCCGAGGCCGTCCGCGAGGCGATCGCGACGCTCGGTGCCCCCGGCGACGACCAGCCGCGCATCCTGCTCGACGTCCGGCCGGGAGACCGCACCCGACTCGGCGCCCCGGCATTCCGGATCGTCACCTCGACGAGGCTCGACGAGCCCGCGGCCGGGCGGATGATCCAGCTCCTCCAGTCGAGCATCGAGTTGGAGCCGCCCGGGGCCGTCACCGCCTACGAGGAGACCGAGCACGAGATCGCCACGCTGATGGACGCCATCAGCACCAGCCTGCGCTCGGGTGCTCTCGCGACCGCCGAGCGGGCGCTGGAGCTGCTCGGACAGATCGTCCAGGGCGTGTGGATGACCGGGCTCGATCGGTCGGGCACGGTCGAAGGGGAGTCGCCGACGCGGGGGAGCGGGCTGCTGCAGAGCATCGTCGATGTGGAGCAGGACGTGCTGCTCTCGCCCCAGGTGGCGCACGTCTTCGTCACAGCGACGACGACCCGCACCCTCCAAGCCGCGGCCACGGGATCCGGGGAGTACATCGACGAGTGCCTCCGGAGTTTCATGCGGCAGTGGTCCGACATCCTCCTGCGCGGAGGGCCCGAGTTCGAGGCGCTGCCGGTCCGCATCGTCGCGTGCGTCCAGAACCTCGCGCTGTACTCGGATCCCTCCTCGACCGAGCCCCATGCCCTGCGGTCTCGCGGGACCTGGGCGATGGTCGAGCTGGTCAAGCTCGCCCTCGACGCTCAGCGGCCGGACGTCGCCACGATCGCGGCGGGAGAGCTCCGGGGGCTCTTCGAACGGGACCCGGACGGGGCTGCCCGCTCCGAGGTGTGGGCGGGGCTCCTCGTGCTCTCCGGCTGGCTCCGCTACCTCGCGGACACGGACGATCGGCGGTACACGTCCGACCCGGAGCTCGAGGCCGCCCTGGCCTCGGACGGATCCAGGGGCGATATCCTCGCGGCGCGCGAGGTCATCGAGGGCGGGACGCCGTTCAGCCGCTGGGACAGGTGGGAGTCCAGCAGGACAGAGTCCGGGACCCTGCGGGCCTCGGAGCTGCCCGGGTTCATCGACCGTGCGCAGGCGGCGGCGCTCGCGTCTGCCGCGGGGGCCGGTGACGGGGTTCAACC
Organism: Actinomycetes bacterium; assembly: GCA_023390155.1. Classification (GTDB taxonomy): domain Bacteria; phylum Actinomycetota; class Actinomycetes; order Actinomycetales; family Microbacteriaceae; genus Leifsonia. The sequence continues at coordinate 4,285 of JAEWDJ010000330.1, forward strand.
GAAGTAGCCGGTCGGTGGGGCCCGAGTCCGAACGGCGACCTGCAGGCTCAAGCGTGGCTCGGAAAGGACCGGCTACCATCAACCCATGCCC
>JAEWDJ010000338.1 GCA_023390155.1 Actinomycetes bacterium
GCGGACGCATCCGACCACGCTGTCGGCACACCCGCGTACTTCTCCCGGAACGCATCCGCCGCCGCCCCGCTCCACGCGTCATCGACGTTCACCCGGGCGAGCGCGTCCGCGACCTGGCCGGCCTCGACCGCCTTCTGACGCCAGTCCGCCGCCGCCTCCCGCGCCGCGCCGACCGACCCGGGGATCAACGCGACCGGGTCACGGGTCTGCCCGAGCGCGGTCACGAGTGCGGCATCCCGCCGCCGACCCGATCGGCGGCATCCTTGCCCGAACTGTCGGCCGCCTCGTAGACGTCCGCGGTCTTCTCCAGTCGGGAGCAGACCTCGGACACATCAGCGCGGAGGTGGTCGAGACCCGACGACCAACACCCGACCACCCGGCCCGCGGCGTCGTCGACTGTTCCGAGGCCCAGTCCTGACGCCTCTCGCAGTCGGCCGCGCGACACGGCGACGGCACCCGCGCGGGCCTCCCGCGCGGCCGCCCGGAGCACGTCCGGCTCCACCTGAAAGCGATGCGACACCGCGCCAGTCTCGGGGCCCGCCGAGCGCCGGTGCGGGTGGTGTCGGCGACACCAGTGTTCGAGCACGGATTAAGCGGTGCACGGCCGCCGGATGGCAGTGCGTCGACGCATCAGATGCGACCGCGCCTCAGAGTGCCGGCGCGCGCCTCAGAGTGCCGGCACGTGCCTCACCGGATCAACGTCCGCGCCAGCGCGATGTACTCCCGCGCATTCGCGTCCGGCAGGTACGCCTTGCCGAGCGCGTTCCCGATGGCCGGCAGGGCGACTGGGTCGGCGTAGGCCATGTAGATGGTCTCGTAGGTGGGGTTGAACTTGCTCTTGAACTTGAAGAGCGACGCGAACCCGTATGCCGGCTCGAGGGTGCGGGCGAGGAAGCCGAGGAGGCGGTCCATCGTGTCGGGCTCGTCCGGCTCCTCGCCGTCCGGGAGGGGCTTGCTCGCGAGCGGGGCGCCGGAGAGGCTGAGCACCGCCACGCCCTCCTCCTGCATGCGCAGGGCGGCGGACGCGATGATGAACTCCATGATGCCGGGGATGCTGCCGTCGGCACGGCGCATGAAGTCGATCGTGTAGGCGACGACGCGGCCGTCGCGCCAGCTCGGCAGCCAGCTCGTCACGGCCTGGAGGCCGCCCGACGTGTCGAACGCGAGGTAGAGGCGCACGTCCGGGTCCTTCAGCTCCTCCATCCCGCCGAGCGTGAAGCCCATCTCGGGCAGCTCCTTCTCGGCCACCCACTGCTCGCTGATCGCCGCGATCTGGGTCTGCTGCAGCGGCGGGAGGTCGTCCCAGCTCGACCAGAGCGTGGTGATGCCCTCCTTGAGGCCGCGGTTGTGGGCCTGGCGCACCTTCTGCCACGGCTTGCCGGTCATGTCGAAGGTCTGCGGGTGCATCAGCGTCTCCTCGCCGACGGACACCGTCTGCCAGCCGAGGGAGTCGAACACCGGCAGGTACGCGCCGTGCACGCTGTAGAACACGGGCGTCCAGCCGTTGGCGTCGCAGAACCCGATGAACTCGATGATCGTGCGCTCGGCGCGGTCGGGATGGCACACCGGGTCGGAGAGCGTGATGGCGATGCCGTTGATCACGCGATAGGCGACGGCTGCGTCGTTCTCCTCGCTGAACCAGTAGACGTTGCCGGGCCAGGTGCCCATGAAGCCGAGTGTGCCTCCTCCGCCGGCCTTCAGCAGCTCGCGGAAGTGGAGCTCGTCCCCGGCCGTGCGACCGGTGGAGGTCGCCCGGTAGAGCCGCAGCGTCGCGAGCACGAAGGTCAGCCAGAAGGCCGGGCCGACCCACTGGTAGAGCAGGATGACGATCGGCACCGTCGGCACGATCACCTGGCCGAGCACCGACTCGAAGCCCGACGGCACGAACCGGCGCAGCGTGGAGGCGAAGACGTCGCCGATCGTCGCGTCGGGCACGAACTCGACGAGGGAGGCCAGCCCGGCGATCAGGTAGGCGACGCCGAGCAGCACGAACGACGAGACCACCAGGAGCGTGAACCGCACCACCGACTCCCGCGGCGCCCGGATCTGGAACTGCCGCCGCGTGGCGAGCAGCAGCACGATCGAGGCGAGCGGCACGATGACGACCGCGAGCAGCCAGGCGAGCGCCTCGATCGCGGGGGCGAGGGTGTCGATGCTGTCGACGTCGATGCGGATGTCGCCGTCCGGCAGCGCGGTGAAGGGCAGCACGATCATCGCCGCGTTCACGACGATCCCGAGGATGAGCGCGAAGTGCCGCCCGCGTCGGAGGCCGATCGCGGTGACCAGCAGCAGCACGAGCGGCAGGAGGGTGAGGAGGAGCGGCCCGATGCCCTGCACCGAGACGAGCGCGAGCTCGAGGCGGCAGTTCGAGGTGTAGACCTGGTCGCACGCCTTCAGCACGGCGGCGGTGTCGAGCTCCTGATGCTGGAAGAGCGTCGCGATGAACGAGAACGGGCCGAGGCCGCCGGGCGGAAGCAGGGCGACGAGGGGGCCGAGCGCGGTGATCGCGACGATCGCGGCGACGAGGTTGCGCGTCTCCCCGTGCGAGCTGCGCCGGATGCGCTGGATGCGTCCGCCGCGCAGGATGGCGCCGAGCGCCAGCCCGAGGAGCGCGGCGATGAGCCGGTAGACGTTGTTCTGGTCGCCGTTGTAGAGCACGAACGCGAGCACCGTCGCGAAGGTCAGCAGCCGGATGCGGCGCCGCCAGAGCGCGGTCGCGAAGGCGCTCGCGGTGACGAGCGCACCGACGATGCCGATCGTCGGGTCGAGGGTGAAGTCGAACTCGGTCGCCGAGGCCCAGAGCTCGCCGACGCTGGCCGCCGCCCACTGCCCGACCACGCCGATCGTGATGCCGAGCACGCCGGTGACCAGGAAGGCGATCGAGACCCGCAGCGTGCCGAGCAGGCGCTCCGCCACCGCCAGCAGGCTCAGCGAGAGCACCACGGCGACGACGAGCTGGAGGGCGTTCTCCGGCACGAGCAGGGCTGTCAGAGGCGTCCACCAGAAGCCGCCCTGGATGGTCGTCGTGACGCCCGCCGCCCACACCAGCGCGGTCCCGCTGTCGGTGGCCGGACTCCACAGCGTCCCGGTCACGACGGACGTGACGACGACGATCGCCGCCAGAGCGAGGCTCGCCGGCGCCACGCGCGCGAAGCGGCCGAGGGCCACCCAGAACGCGGGTGGCGGCTTGCGTGCACCACCCGTCCGCGCGTTCGCCGGGTCGGCGTCCGCGCGTCGATCGCTCGAGGTGGGTGCGCTGCTCATGCTCGGTTCCGGTCGTCTGACGGGGGCCCGTGCGGGATCCCTGATGACGAGTATGGCCTGAGCGGGGGCGCGCACCTACCCGCGGCGTGCGGCGGCGCGTGTCGCCGGGGCGCGCTCAGAACTCGCGGAGCCGCTCCGCGAGGTAGCGGTCGAGACCCTCGAGCGGGATGCGCTCCTGCTTCATCGTGTCGCGGTCGCGCACGGTCACGGCGTCGTCCTCGAGGGAGTCGAAGTCGACAGTGACCGCGAGCGGCGTGCCGATCTCGTCCTGGCGGCGGTAGCGTCGGCCGATCGCGCCCGAGTCGTCGAAGTCGACGTTGCGGCGCTGCCGCAGGCGGTCGGCGAGCGAGCGCGCCAACGGCGACAGGGCCTCGTTGCGCGAGAGCGGGAGCACGGCGACCTTGACCGGCGCGAGCCGCGGGTCGAGGTGCAGCACGGTGCGCTTGTCGGTGCCGCCCTTCGCGTTCGGCACCTCCTCCTCGTCGTACGCGTCGACCAGGAACGCCATCAGCGCGCGCGTCAGGCCGAAGGACGGCTCGATCACGAACGGCACGTAGCGCTCGTTCTTGTTCTGGTCGAAGTAGCTCAGGTCCTTGCCGGAGTTCTCGATGTGGGTCTTGAGGTCGTAGTCGGTGCGGTTCGCGACGCCCATGAGCTCGCCCCACTCGCTGCCCGCGAACTCGAACTTGTACTCGATGTCGATCGTGCGCTTCGAGTAGTGCGCCAGCTTGTCCTTCGGGTGCTCGAAGCGGCGGATGTTCGCCGGGTCGATGCCGAGGTCGACGAACCAGTCCCAGCAGAGGTCGATCCAGGTCTGGAACCACTCCTCGTCGGTGCCGGGCTCGACGAAGAACTCGATCTCCATCTGCTCGAACTCGCGGGTGCGGAAGATGAAGTTGCCGGGCGTGATCTCGTTGCGGAACGCCTTGCCGATCTGGCCGATGCCGAACGGCGGCTTCTTGCGCGCCGTCTGCAGCACGGCGGCGAAGTCGGTGAAGATGCCCTGCGCGGTCTCGGGGCGCATGTAGTGGAGGCCCGACTCGTCGTCGACGACGCCGAGGTAGGTCTTCATCAGGCCGGAGAACTGGCGGATCGGGGTCCACTGGCCGACCTTGTCGGGGTGGTCCGGGTCGGCGATGTCGGCCAGGCCGTTCGCCGGCGGGTGGCCGTGCTCGGCCTCGTAGGCTTCGAAGAGGTGGTCGGCGCGGTAGCGCTTGTGGGTGATGAGCGACTCGGTCAGCGGGTCGCTGAAGACCTTGACGTGGCCGGAGGCCTCCCACACGGCGGTCGGGAGGATGATCGCCGAGTCGAGGCCGACCATGTCGCCACGGCCGCGCACGAAGCGGTTCCACCACTCGCGCTTGATGTTCTCCTTCAGCTCCACGCCGAGGGGGCCGTAGTCCCACGCCGAGCGCGTGCCGCCGTAGATCTCACCGGACGGGAAGACGAATCCGCGGTGCTGTGCCAGCGTGATGACGGAATCCAGTCTCGACGTAGCGGCCATGGTGCTCCCTGTGGGGTCGGTGCGGAGTGGGTGGAGAAGTCCGCAACCATCCTAACGAGGATGCGCCGTCGCCCGTGCCGCGGGCGGGAGCCCGTCAGCGCACGATCAGCGCGAGCGCCACTCCTGCTCGAGGATGGCGTACACCGCCGTGTCGGCCCACTCGCCCTTGGCGATCTCCGTCTCGCGCAGGAGGGCCTCCTGCTGCATGCCGAGGATCCCGCAGAGCCGTGCCGACGCCTCGTTGCGGGCGTCCAGCTGGGCGAACACGCGGTGGCCGCCGAGGGTCTCGAAGCAGAGCTCGAGCAGGCGCGTCGTGGCCTCGGTGGCGTAGCCGCGGCCGTGGACGGCCGGGTGGAAGACCCAGCCCATCTCGAACTTGCCCCACTCCGCCTTCTTGAGGAACAGGCTCACGTGCCCGATCACGCGGCTGTGACCGCCCTCGGGGTCGGGCAGCTCGACGGCGTACACGATGCCGTCGCCGTCCTGCGCCAGGCGACTCATCGCGATGCGCTTGCGGAGGTGCTCGGCCGACTCGTCGTGGTCGTGCACCTCCCAGTAGAGGTAGCGCGCCACGTCCTTCAGGCGCTCGAACTCGTGCCCGTTCTCGAGGTCGCCGCTGTTGAGCGGGCGCAGGAGCAGGCGCTCGGTGCGCAGCTCCTCGGCGGCGTAGGGGAGTCCCGTCGCGCCGTGCGGCTCGACGGTCTGGCTGGGGGCTGCGGCTTCGTTGCTCACGGGTCCTCCGGTCTGCGGGTCGGGGTTCAGGATGCGGCGGTCTCGTCGCCGACGGCGCGGAGCCGGTTCTCGGCCGGGTGCTCGGCAGGGGTGTCGATCTCGAGCCCGAACAGCGCGGCCGCTCCGGCGACGAACGCGTCGGCGTCGCCGCTGCGGGCCAGCTCGCGGGCACGCACCGACGGGGTGTGCAGCAGCACGCCGGCGAGGTGGCGCAGGGCGACCTCCGTCTGCTCGTCGGCTCCGCGGGAGCGGGCGCGCGCGATCTCGGCGTCCAGCACGTCGAACACGTGCTTGCGCAGGGCGACGAGCGCCGGGGTGACGGCCTGCTCGGCCGTCTGCGCGGCGAACTCCGCGGCCGCGGCGCCCACGATGCTGCGGGCGTCGTCCGCGGCCGACAGCTCCTCCAGCGGCGCGTGGATGCTGATGGTCTCGAGGTCGAGCAGCTCCACGCCGTCGAGCTCGGCGACCGCCGGGTCGACGTTGCGGGGGAGGCCCAGGTCGACGACGAGCTTGCGCTCGGCGGCGCCGGGCCGGGCCGCCGCCTCGGCGAGGAGGTCGCGGGTGAGCACGTAGTCGGTGACCGTGGTGCAGGTGACGACGAGGTCGGCGCGGCCGAGCGCCTCCAGCAGCCCGCCCTCGACCACGGGACGCACATCGTGCGAGAGTGCGAACTTGGCGGCGCGGCCGGAGGCGGAGTAGACGCGCACGTCCTCCGCGCCCTTGTCGCGCAGGGCCGCGAGGCTGGCGCCGGCGTACTTGCCGGTGCCGACGAGCAGCACCCGGGTCTGCGACCAGTCGGTGATCCGGCTCTCGGCCAGGTCGAGCGCGAGGCGGACCATCGACCGGCCGGCGGTCATGATGCCCGTGCGGTTCTTGACCCCGCGCGAGGTGCGCGAGGCGACCTGGAACAGCCGCTCGAGGTCGCTCGTGACCGTGCCGGCCGCGCGGGCCGACTCGAGCGAGCGGCGCACCTGCCCGGCGATCTCGCCCTCGCCGACGACGACCGACTCGAGGCCGCTCGAGACCGCGAAGAGGTGCTCGGCGACCGAGTGGTCGCAGAAGACGGTGCTGGCCCCGCGCAGCTCGTCGGCGGGGATGCCGGAGGCCGCGCTGACCGCGTCGATCACGGTCTCGGAGGAGACGGCGCGCGCCGACGGCAGCGGGTCGTCGATGTCGAGGTAGGCCTCGAAGCGGTTGCAGGTGGCGACGACCACCGATCCGGCGACGAGTTCGCTGTGCTCCGCGAGCGCCGCGGTGACGGCCGGAGCGGAGCGCTCGAGCCGTTCGAGGAGGTCGAAATCCGCCGTCCGGTGGCTCGACGAGAAGCAGAGAAGCACGGAGGGAAGCCTACGCTCGCGCGGGGCGAACCTCGAATCCGGGCGGGCCCGGACCCGGGCCGCCGCGCGGATTCCCGGGGGATTGGCAGATTCGACCCTGGCAGAATCAGGGGGTGACCGCACTCGCACCCGCCCATCCCCTCGCCGCCGGCCGCACGGCCGCGAGCCCTCTCGTCCGCGCCTACCAGGGCGACCGGCCCGAGACCACGCCCGTCTGGTTCATGCGCCAGGCCGGCCGCTCCCTCCCGGAGTACCGCGAGCTGCGCGTCGGCACGCGCATGCTCGACGCCTGTCTCGACCCGGGGATGGCCAGCGAGATCACCCTGCAGCCGGTGCGCCGCCACGGCGTCGACGCGGGCATCTTCTTCAGCGACATCGTCGTGCCCCTCAAGCTGGCGGGGGTGGAGGTCGAGATCCAGCCCGGCAAGGGGCCGGTCTTCGCGCAGGGCGTGCGGACCGCGGCCGACGTGGACCGGCTGACCGCGATCGATCCCGCCTCCCTCGGCGCCGACGTCTTCGCCCCGATCGCGGAGGCCGTGCGGCTCACCATCGCCGAGCTGGGCGACACCCCCTTGATCGGTTTCGCCGGCGCCCCCTTCACCCTTGCCGCCTACCTCGTCGAGGGCGGACCCTCCAAGGACCACATCCGCGCCCGCACGCTGATGCACGCCGACCCCGACGCGTGGGCCCGGCTCATGGCGTGGACGGCCGACCTGACCGGCGCCTTCCTGCGCGCGCAGGTGCTCGCCGGCACCAGCGCCGCCCAGCTCTTCGACTCGTGGGCGGGCTCGCTGTCACTGCACGACTACGTGCGGCACGTCGCCCCGGCCTCGGCCCGCGCGCTCACCCACGTGCGCGACCTCACCTACGACGTCGCTCCGACCGTGGAGGCCGCCGCGACGACGGAGGGGGAGCCGGCTCCCGAGCCCGAGACGCGCAACGTCCCGATCGTGCACTTCGGGGTCGGCACGGGCGAGCTGCTCAAGGCCATGCACGACGTCGGCGCCGACACCGTGGGCGTCGACTACCGCATCCCGCTCGACGAGGCCAGCCGCCGCCTCGGGCATGTCGTGCCGCTGCAGGGCAACGTCGACCCGGCCATGCTCGACGCACCGTGGGAGGTGCTGCAGGCGCACGTCGCCGACGTCCTGGAGCGGGGTCGCGACGCTCCGTCGCACGTCCTGAACCTCGGCCACGGCGTGCCGCCGGAGACCGATCCGACCGTGCTGACCCGCCTGGTCGAGTACGTGCACGGGTGGCGGCCCGAATGAGCGAGGACGCGCTCGGCGACGAGATCCGGCACGCCGTGGAGGCGCCCCCGACCCGCATCGTCGTCGTCGGCGGCGGGGTCGCCGGGCTCGTCGCCGCGCGCGAGTGCGCCCGCCCCGGATTCGAGGTGACGGTGCTGGAGGCCTCGGGCCGCGTCGGCGGCTCCGTCGCGCCGCTGGAGCTCGACGGGCTGACGCTCGACGCGGGAGCGGAGAGCTTCGCCACCCGCGGCGGCCATGTCGCCGACCTGCTCGACTCGCTCGGGCTCTCCGGCGACGTGGTGCAGCCGAAC
>JAEWDJ010000364.1 GCA_023390155.1 Actinomycetes bacterium
GCTGGCTGCCGGCCGGGGCGTCGCCCTCGTAGCCGGGATGGTGGAGCGGGCCGGGGCGGGCGACCGGCCCTACAACACCCTCGCCGCGTTCGGCGCCGACGGGTCCCTCCTCGCCCGCTACCGCAAGATCCACCTGTTCGACTCGTTCGGCTTCCGCGAATCGGACTGGATCGCACCCGCCCCGCATCCCGAACCGGTCGTCTTCCGAGTCGCGGGGGTGACCGTCGGCCTGATGACCTGCTACGACCTCCGGTTCCCCGAGCTCGGGCGTGCGCTCACCGACGCGGGCGCGGACGTGCTCGCCGCCTGCTCCTCCTGGGTCCCGGGGCCGCACAAGGCCGACCAGTGGAGCGTCCTCGCGCGGGCGCGCTCCATCGAGAACGGCTGCTACACGGCCGCCGTCTCGCAGGCCGAGCCCATCTCCATCGGCCGCAGCCTGGTCGCCGGCCCGCAGGGCGAGCTCCTCGCCGAAGCGGACGCCGGCCCGTCCCTTCTCGTCGTGGACCTGGACCCCGCGGAGGTCGCCCGAACCCGCGAGCGCGACCCCGCCCTCCGCCTGCGGCGACTCTGATCGTGCCCCTCGATGTGACCAAAGTCGTATGGCCCCCCGCCCGATCCCGGAGTTAGCGTTTTGATGTGCGCATCTCGGGGGGATAGCGCTGGCGGTGGCGGGCAACGGGGGTTCCTGCCACCGCCGCTTTCGTTAAGCGGCGCGCCCGCACCGGCCGGCCCGCGCCCGCGCGAGGTGCGCCTTGTGGTGCCTATCCGCGCCGTATAGCCGCCACTACTCACCCTTCGCTCTCGCCGGCGCCCCGGGCTCGCGTCCCAGCCGCCCCTCGCGAGGTGCGGCTTGTGGCGGTCATTCGGGGCGGGAGGCTGCCACTACTCGCCCCTCGTGCGCGTCGGTGCCCGGCGTGCGTCCCAGCCGCCCCTCGCGAAGTGCGCCTTGTGGCGGTCATTCGGGGCGGGAGGCCGCCACTACTCGCCCTTCGCGCTCGCCGGCGCCCGGGCTCGTCCTAGCCGCTCCTCGCGAGGTGCGGCCTGTGGCCGTTATTTGGGGCGGGAAGCCGCCACTACTCGTCCTTCGCGCTCGCCGGCTCCCCGGCTTGTGTCACCCGCTCCTCGCGAGGTGCGGCTTGTGGCGGTCATTTGAGGCGGGAGGCCGCCACTACTCGCCCTTCGCGGCGCAGCGGCGCGCCGCAGCCGCGGCGCGCCACGCGCCTCACCCCAGCAACCCCAGCCGCGCGGCCTTGCGCACCGCGTCGATGCGGGAGGTGGCGCCGAGCTTCTCGTACATGTTGGTGGTGTGGCGCTTGACGGTGCCCTCGGCGATGCTGAGGGTCGTGGCGATGTCGCGGTTGGAGTAGGCCTGGGCGATCATGCGCAGCACCTCCTGCTCGCGCACGGTGAGGATGGCGCCGGTGTGCTCGACGTCCGGGTTGTGCTCGCCGCCGTCGTCGGCGGGCGGGGTGGCGCGCGCGATGACGGAGATCAGGTGCTCGCTGTCGACGGTCTTGGTGACGAACGCGGCGGCGCCGGCGCGGAGCAGCTGGCGTTCGAGGACGGCGTCGCTGTGCATGGTCAGGATGACGATGGCGGTGCCGGGATGGTGGCGGTGCAGTCGCGACACGGTCTGCTCGGCGGGGGAGCCGGGGATCTCGACGTCGAGGAGGAGGACGGCCGGCGCGTGGGTCGCGACGAGGTGGAGGGCGTCGTCGCTCGTGGCGCCCTCGCCGACGATGCGGAAGCGGCCCTCGATGAGCGCGCGGATGCCCTGGCGGAACACGCTGTGGTCGTCGATGAGTACCACGGTGCGGGGATCGTCTGTCATGCGGATTGGGGCCCTCTCGGTATGGTCAGGCTGAGTGTGGTCCCGGTGCCGAGGCCCGGGGCGATGGCGAGGTCGGCGCCGATGAGCTCGGCGCGCTCCTGGGCGACGATGAGGCCGAGCGCGCCGGAGCGCACGGCCCCGTGCTCGAAGCCGCGACCGTTGTCGCTGACGGTGATGGTGAGGCTGCGGCGGTCCCAGTGGGAGTGGACGCGGATGACCTCGGCGCGGGAGTGGCGGCGCGCGTTGTGCACCGCCTCCCTGACGATGATGAAGGCCTCCTCCTGCACGCCGGTCGACAGGCGGTACGGGGTGCCTTCGACCGTCGTCACCACCGGCGGGCCGGAGTCGTCGAGGTCGCCGACGTAGTCGCGGAGGGCCTCGTCCAGTCGCTTGTCGCCGACCGCGTGCCGCAGGTCGAGGGCGATGGCGCGGGTCTCGTCGAGGGCCGCGCCGAACAGCTCGAGCGCCTCCCGGAGCCGCGGGTTGTCGCCGCCCGCGCCGCCGAGCTCGAAGCGCTGGAGCCCGGCCGCGATGCTGTGGGCGACGCGGTCGTGCAGCTCGCGCGAGATGCCGAGCCGCTCCTCGCTGTGCGCGACGGCGAGGCGCTCGAGGAGCACGTTCACGTAGCCGACGGAGGCCGGCACCACGGCGGACATGATGGAGGCGTTGAGCGCGCGCGCGAGGTCGCCCTGGTCGACATCCACGCCGGGGTCGGCGCTGATGATCGAGAAGGCGACGTCGAACAGCTCGGTGGCCGCGTGGAGGCTGTCGACGGGGTGGATGTTCTGCCGTGCCCGTGTCTCGCCGACGCCCGAGCCGTGCCGCGCGGGAGTGCTCAGCGGCTCGGGAGGCGCGGGCCGGCCGAGCCGGGCGAAGGTGCGGTCGAGGATCCAGTCGACCTGCGCCGCCAGCTGCTCCTGCACCTCCGCGTCGGCCGTCAACGAACTCTCCGACTCCCGCAGGCGCTGCACCAGCGCGCGCAGGATGCGGCCGCGCAACGCGACCCCCTCGCCCTCGACCACCACTGAACCTCAGCCCCCCGCCGCAGCCACCAACGCTGCCACGTTCAGAGCGTACTGGCCCGTCATGAAGGCGCGATACGGCCGCTTCGGACGGCCCGATCCCACCCGGCTCCCGCGCAGCAGGGAGACGATCACGAACGGCCCGGCCGCGCCGAGGAACAGGAGGGTGCGCACCTGCTCGACCGCGAGCGCGAGCACCAGGGCGATCGACGACACCAGCGCGGTGCCGAGGGCGACCACGAGCCGCGCCCGCTCCTCGCCGAGCACCACCGGGAGGGTCCGCCTCCCCTCCGCCCGGTCGCCCGCGACGTCGCCGAAGTCCTTGGTGTGGCCCGCGATCGCGATCCACGCGGACGCCACCGACGCGAACGCGAACGCCGACGCCGGCACCACCTCCGACACCACGTGGGCGGCCGCCAGGTACGTGAGGAACGCCCCGGCCGCGGCGACCACGAGCCCCACGGCGCCCACGTTCTTGGCCGCCCACGGCCCGATCGAGTAGACGACCCCGAGGGCCACGAAGGCGACGACGGCGAGCGGGAAGGGCCCGGCGACCGGCAGCGCGAGGAGGAGGGAGAGGGCGAAGAGCACCACGACCATTGCGGTGGCGAACCCCTTGTCGAGCCTCCCGGTCGCCAGCGGCCGCGACGAGCCGTTGAGCCGGTCGCCGTCGATGTCGCTGATGCCGTTGACGAGATAGACGCCCCACACGGCGAGCAGCCAGGAGGCGGCGGCGACCCACAGCTCCGGGCGCGTCCCGTCCGTGCCCTCCACGAGCACGCTCCCCACCGCGAACCGCAGCCCGAAGATCCCGACCACGATGGGCCGGCCCTCGACGAACGCGAGCCCCACCTGCGTCGCGCATCGACCCAGCGCACGCCGGCGTGGCTGGACCACACTGCTCATCCCGCAATTGTCGAGCGCGACTCACCATTTGCGGCGGTTCGGGACGTACAACGAAAGTCACATCTCTGGTCGGCTGCGCGGGTGCTTCCCGGGTGCCGCTGGAGCCTCGGCGCGTCCACAATGGGACGCATGCAGCAGCGCATCGCCCGCGTCACCACCGCCGGGGGCGCGGAGATCGCCACGGCCGTGATCGGAGAGGCGGGCGCGACCGGGACCGTTCCCGTCGTCTCCGTCTCCGGCTGGCTCGGCCAGCTCGAGCTCGGCTGGGCGCTGCCGGAGGAGCGGGCCTTCTCCGAGGGGCTCGCCCGCGGGACGCGGCTGGTGCGGTACGACCGGGCCGGCTGCGGCCTGTCGGCCGGGCCGTCCAGCCCCGCTCCGTCGCTCGCCTCCGAGCTCGACCAGCTCTCCGCAGTCGTGGCGGCGGCCGGACCCGGTCCAGTGGACCTCCTCGGGGCGTCGCTCGGGGCGCCGATCGCCGCCGCCTGGGCGGCCGCGCACCCCGATCG
>JAEWDJ010000391.1 GCA_023390155.1 Actinomycetes bacterium
CGGCTCCTCGACGACATCACGGTCCCGGACCTCCTGGTCTCCCCTGCTCCCGTCGAGGCGCTGGTCGCCCTGTTCGCCGACCTGCGCGCGCTGCTCGTGATGCACCCCGACGCCATCCCCGCCCGCGTCGGCTCCCGGCCCTGGGCGCAGATGGTCGGCATGGTCAACGCCCTCCTCACGCAGCTGCTGGCGCTCGGCCTGTCCGTCGACCGCGCGGCCGCCTGCTACGAGGCCCTCATCGGGGTCACCATGTCGAGCGCCGCCGTCGCCCGCACCGCATCGCAGACGCCTCCCGCCGAGATCGAGGCCCTCGTCCGCGAACTCGCTCCAGCCGACTCGGACCCCCTGCTGCGCCTGGAGGAATGGGCGAACCGGCCCGCCGATGAGCGGTTCCGCGAGACGATGCGCGAACTCGTGCAGTGGATGCTGCCGATGCTCTGACGACCGGACGCGTCCGCCGGCCGCGGTGTCCGCCCGCGCCCGGCTCCGCGCTACGCCGTCTCCCCCGTCACGACCAGGCCTCGTCGAAGCGCGACCGGAGATCGACGAGCCGCTCGACAGGCTCGTTCGCGAACACGAGCCGCACGAAGCGGTCGCCGGCCGGACCCCATCCGGTCATCGGGGTGGCCGCGATGCGCCCGCGTTCGAAGAGCCGCTCCACCGCATCGGCCGCCGACAGCCCCAACGGGACCACGTCGATGAGCAACGACCAGCCCCCGTCCGGTCGGATCACCGGATAACCGGCGAGCTGGTCGAGGATCGTGTCGCGCCGCGCCTTCCAGATGGCGGTCGCTCGCGCGACGTCGTCCTCGGCGTCAGGAGCCGTGAGAGCTGCCGCAACCGCCTCCTGGGCGATCCCCACCTGGCAGACCACGTTGCTCAGGCCCACCAGATTGATGTCACGAAGGATCTCGGCGGGTCCGACGACCCAGCCGACCCGCCACCCGATCATGCGCAGTTCCTTCGACGCGGCGCCGACGGTGATGGTTCGGTCCGCCAGGCCGTCGACGCGAGCCGGATGCACCCGCTCGGCCTCGTCGAAACGGATGCGCTCCATCGCCGCGTCGTAGATCAGCCAGGCGTCGGTTCCCTCGAGAGCCCGCGCGAGTGCTTCCCAGTGCGCCCTGCCGAGCACGGAGCCGGTCGGCATGGCCGGGGACATCATGAGCACGGCGGCCGTCTTGGGGCCCACCGCGGCTGCCAGCCTCTCCGGATCGATCTGCCACCCACCGGCCGCGGGCTCGAGCGCGACGAATCGGGGCACCCCTCCGGCCAGGCGGATGCGGTTGACGAGCCCGGCGTAGATCGGGTCGACGATCACGACCTCGTCGCCCGGTTCCACGATGGCGAGCAGGGTGTTCAGGATGCCGTTCAAGCCCCCGGCCGTGATGACGCACTCGGTCGCCGGGTCATAGCGCCGGCCGGACGCCCGCCCGACATGCGCAGCGGCCGCTTCGCGGAGGGACGTCCCGCCCTGGAAGGGCAGATAGCTGTTGGCACTGTCTTCCTCGACCGCCGAGAGCGTCCGGCTGATCGCCACGGCGGGAGGGCGGAGATCGGTATCCAGGTTCTCGAGCCGCAGCATCGAGCCGTCCGCCCGTGCGTCAGCGCGGTCGCCCATGACGTCGACGCCGATGCCGGGGATGTGCCGCAACCGGGAAACGGACATGACGACCTCCTGGGTTCTGTATACAGAACGGTAGACTAGCGGCATGCCCGCACCAGGTCGAGACGCATCCGACCCCTCCGGCGTGATTGCCGCCGCGGTGGGAGCGCGCATCCGCGAGCTCAGGCAGGCACGAGGAGCATCGCTGGCAACCCTCGCCGCCTCGACGGGGCTCGGCAAGGGGACGCTGTCCGAGCTCGAGCGCGGTCAGCGCAACCCCACCCTCGACACCCTGTTCGCGATCGCCACACAGCTCGGGGTTCCCCTGGGCACCCTGATCGCGGAGGACCGTTTCCCCCACTCCGAACATGCCAGTGCGCGCGCCGTGGGCCAGAGCATCGACGGGAGCCTGATCGACCGGTGGACCGGTGAGAGCGGACTGGTGGAGGTCTACCGCCTGACCATCAGCCAGGAGACCCGGACCTCACGCCCGCACGCCGCAGGCGTGAGCGAGACCCTGACCCTCATCGAGGGCGCCATCGAGGTCGGCGAGGTCGGAAAGACCGTGGAGCTGCGGGCGATGGAGAGCCATTCGTTCGCGGGCGACCGGGCCCATCTGTACCGGGGAGTCGCGATCCGATCCATCGCGATCCTGGCCATGCGCTATCCCGTCCCCGGAGCGTAGATCCGCGGAACGTGCACCTGACCCGCTCCCCCTCCCCACCGACGAACACCCAGAAACCTCGCCTACGCTGGCCACATCTCAGGCGTTCCGCCCACACCCTCGGCTGGGAAGTCGGTACGGCGCAGCGGAGGACCCGTGACCGCACCCACCCTCGGCCCGGTACGCCGGACCCGCAGACGCACGGAGGACCGCCCGGCGGTCACCAGCACCTACAACGAGCTGCTCGGCCGTATTCGCGGCGAGGGGCTGCTCGAGCGCCGACGCGGCTTCTACATCGCCGTCTTCGCCCTGCTGACGGTGGGGCTGCTGGGCGCGGTCGCCGGCTTCGTCCTGCTGGGCGACTCGTGGTTCCAGCTGCTGATCGCCGCGGCGCTCGGCCTCATCTTCACCCAGTTCGCCTTCCTCGGTCACGAGGCGTCGCACCGGCAGGTCTTCGCGTCGGGGCCGCGCAACGACCGGGCCGGGCGGCTGATCGCCACCTGGCTCGTGGGCATGAGCTACCAGTGGTGGATGACGAAGCACACCCGCCATCACGCCAATCCGAACACGAAGGGCAAGGACCCGGACATCGCGTTCGACACCGTCTCGTTCACCGAGGAGGACGCGGCACGCCAGCGCGGGCTGCTCGCCGCGATCACGCGGCGGCAGGGGTACCTCTTCTTCCCCCTCCTCCTGCTGGAGGGCGTCAACCTCCACGTCACCTCCATCCGCTCGCTCGTCGCGCCGGGGGCGGTCGAGCGGCGCACGAGCGAGCTGGTGGCGATCGCGCTGCGGTTCGCGGTCTACCTCGCGGCGGTGTTCCTGACGCTCCCCGTCGGGATGGCGTTCGCCTTCCTCGGTGTGCAGCTCGCCGTCTTCGGCGTCTACATGGGCGCCTCCTTCGCGCCGAACCACAAGGGGATGCCGCAGCTGCCGGCCGACGCGCGCGTCGACTTCCTGAACAAGCAGGTGCTCACCTCCCGCAACATCCGGGGCGGCTGGGCGATGAGCGCGCTCATGGGCGGCCTGAACCACCAGATCGAGCACCACCTGTTCCCGAGCATGCCGCGACCGCACCTGCGGCGAGCGCGCGAGCTCGTGCGTCAGCACTGCGCCGCCCACGGCATCCCGTACACCGAGACGGGGCTCGTGAGGTCGTACGGCATCGTCATCCGCTACCTCAACCGGGTGGGCCTCGCCGCGCGCGACCCGTTCGACTGCCCGGCCGCGCACCGGTTCCGCCGGGCCTGAGCGATTCTCGGGGATAGCCACACCGCGAGCCTCCGGGTTAGGGTGCGGGCGCCGTCGCCGTTACGCGCGCCGGCGATCCGGACGAGAGGAGCGGGCCATGGGGGATGACGCGACGAGATCGGTGCGCGGGGAGCCGCTGCCCCCGGCGCGGACGCTGCCGTTCCCGCCTCCGCGGTCGGGCAGCGTCGCCGGCCGGACCATGCAGGAGTCGACCTACAGTCCCCGCCCGCCGGAGTCGCATCTGCCGGAGGGCGCGCCCAACATCCTGGTCATCCTGATCGACGATGCCGGCCCCGCGCTCCCGCGTCCGCTGGGCGGTCTCGTGAACACCCCGACGCTGGAGCGGGTGCGCGCGGAGGGAGTCGGCTACAACCGGTTCCACACGACGGCCATGTGCTCGCCCACGCGCGCCTCCCTGCTGACCGGGCGCAACCACCACCGCGTCGGCTACGGGCAGATCGCCGAGCTCGCGAACGACTGGGACGGGTACTCCGGGCGCATCCCGAAGACGAGCGCGACAGTCGCGCAGGTGCTGCACGACTACGGCTACGCGACCGCCGCCTGGGGCAAGTGGCACAACACGCCCGCGGAGGAGACGAGCGTCGTCGGGCCGTTCGAGCACTGGCCGACGGGCTACGGCTTCGACTACTTCTACGGGTTCCTGGCGGGCGAGGCGTCGCAGTACGAGCCGAACCTCGTGCGCAACACGACCGTCGTGCGCCCGCCGAAGACGCCGGAGGAGGGGTACCACCTCAGCGAGGACATCGCGGACGACGCGATCGGCTGGCTGCGCGACCACAAGGCGCTCGCACCCGACCAGCCGTTCTTCCTCTACTGGGCGACCGGCGCCCTACACGGCCCGCACCACATCATGAAGGAGTGGGCGGACAGGTACCGCGGCGTGTTCGACGACGGGTGGGACGTCTACCGCGAGCGCGCACACGCGGGTGCCAAGGCGGCCGGCTGGATCCCGGACGACGCCGAGCTCACCCCGCGCCCGGACGGCCTGCAGGCGTGGGAGGACGTCCCCGACCATCAGAAGCCGTTCCAGCGCCGGCTGATGGAGGTCGCCGCCGGCTTCGGCGAGCATGCCGACGTGCAGGCCGGGCGGCTCCTCGACGAGCTGGAGGCGCTCGGCTACGCCGACGACACGATCGTGCTCTACATCTGGGGCGACAACGGCTCCTCCGGTGAGGGGCAGAACGGCACGATCAGCGAACTCCTGGCCCAGAACATGATCCCTACCACCGTCGACCAGCACATCGCCGCCCTGGACGACCTCGGCGGCCTGGATGCGCTCGGCTCCCCGGCCACCGACAACCAGTACCACGCGGGCTGGGCCTGGGCCGGATCGGCGCCGTACCAGGGCATGAAGCTGCTCGCCTCGCACCTGGGAGGCACGCGCAACCCGCTCTTCCTCCGCTGGCCGGGGCGCATCCAGCCCGACCCGGTGCCGCGGACGCAGTTCCATCACGTCGTCGACATCGCGCCGACGCTGTACGACATCGTGGGCATCACCCCGCCCGACACCGTCGCCGGGCTCGCACAGGACCCGATCGACGGCGTCAGCATGGCCTACTCGGTCGACGACCGCGACGCCCCCGGCACCCGCCGGGTGCAGTACTTCGAGGTCATGGGCAGCCGCTCCGTCTACGCCGACGGCTGGATGGCGTCGGCCCTCGGTCCGCGCCTCCCGTGGGTCCCCGGCGCACCCCGAGGCATCCGAACCTGGACGCCCGACCAGGACCGCTGGGAGCTCTACGACCTCGACCACGACTGGAGCCAGGCGCACGACCTCGCCGCCGAGCACCCCCGCAAGCTCGCGGAGCTGAAGGAGGTGTTCGCGATCGAGGCCGCCAGGAACGACGCCCTCCCGATCGGCGGCGGCCTCTGGGTCCCCGTGATGCATCCCGAGGACCGCTTCAGCCCGCCGTACACGAGCTGGGAGCTGACCGGCGACACCGTCCGCGTCCCGGAGTTCTGCGCCCCCGCCCTCGGCAACCGCCCGAACACCGTCACGCTGGAGCTGCACTCACCGGAGCGGGCGAGCGGCGTCCTCTACAAGCTCGGCGGCGCGGGCGGCGGCCTCACCTGCTACGCGATCGACGGCACGCTGCACTACGAGTACAACCTCTTCCTGGTGGACCGCACGATCATCGCGGCGCGCTCGCCCCTTCCCGCCGGCGACGCCACCGTCGAGGTCGTCACCGCCGTGACGGAGCCGCGGCCGGGCTCCCCGCTCCACGTCACCCTGCGCATCGACGGCGAGGAGGTCGGTTCCGGGGACGTGCCCATCAGCGCTCCCCTCCTCTTCTCCGCCAACGACTGCCTCGACATCGGCCGCGCCTACGGCGGCGCGGTATCGCGGGCGTACGCCGACCGGATGCCGTTCGCGTTCGACGGGCGCATCGGGAGGGTGCGGGTCGCGTATGCGGGGTGAGGTCGCCCGTCGCGCAGCCCGCTACGCCACCCGCGCCTCGATCAGGAACTGCTCCAGGGCCTCACGGCTCGACGACAGGCAGCGGATCTTGGCGTCGAGGTCGGCGAGCTGCTCCCGGACCATGCCCGCGAGAATGTCGTCGCACGCGGTCGTCCACGCGATGGCGCCCGCCTGGCGGTCCAGCACGATCTTGATGAAGCGGGTCGGGACCCCGGAGCCGCTCATGTCGCGGATGGTCTCGACCTGCCGGACGTCCGACTCGGTGTAGTCGCGGTAGCCGTTCGAGCGACGGGAGGGCGTCAGCAGCTCCTGTTCCTCGTAGTAGCGCAGCATCCGCGGGGCGACGCCCGTGCGGCGGGTGACTTCGGCGATGCGCATCGGCTTTCCTTTCGGGCCCTTGACCTTGACACTGATGTCAATGTTTAGCGTAGCCGCGTGACCGAATCCACCACCACCCCGTCCGCCGCCCCGCAGCGCACCGCGGGGCTCCTGTCGCCCCTGCTGCTCACCCTGACCGCCGCGACCTTCTGGACCGTGACCCTCGAGCTGCTCCCCAGCGGCCTCCTGCCCGCCATGAGCCAGGACCTCGGCGTCTCCGAGCAGGCGATCGGGGCGCTGGTCGGCTCGTGGGCGATCACCATCGCCGTGGTGGGCATCCCGCTCGTGCGCTTCACCCGTCGAGTGCCGCCGGCCGTCCTGCTTCCCGCCGCGCTGGCCACGACGGCGATCGCCACCCTGGTGACGGCGCTGGCGCCGGTGTTCGCCGTCGCTGCTGTCGGCCGCGTGCTCGGCGCGGCGGCCCACGGCCTGTTCTGGGC
>JAEWDJ010000453.1 GCA_023390155.1 Actinomycetes bacterium
CGCCCGCACGCACCACGTCCTCGTCGGCGGGCGCGACGCGGCGGCGGTCGACGCCGTCGTGGCGGAGCTCCCGTCGGCCGAGCCGTTCGTGGGCGACCTCACCGGCGGAGCGCTGCCGGCACTGCCCGAGCGGCTCGACGTGCTCGTGCACTCGGCGGGGGTGGAGGACGGCGGCACGGTCGAGAGCACGGAGCTCGCGACGTGGCGGCACCTGTTCGAGGTGAACGTGTTCGCGGTGGCGGAGCTGACGCGGCTCGCGCTGCCCGCACTGCGGCGGGCGGAGGGGCTCGTCGTCGTGATCAACAGCGGGTCGGGGCTGACGAGCGGTGCCGGGGGCGGGCCGTACGCGGCGTCCAAGTTCGCGGCACGGGCGTTGACGGACGCGCTGCGGGAGGAGGAGCGGCCGCGCGGGGTGCGCGTCAGCAGCATCCACCCGGGCCGCGTCGACACCGACATGCAGCGGGCGCTGGTCGCCCGGGAGGGGCACGACTACGACACGGCGTACACGATCACGCCGGAGATGGTGGCGGCGACCGTGCGGACGGTCGTCGACCTGCCGGCGTCGGGAACGGTGGAGTCGCTCAGCGTGCGGCCGATGCGGCGGCGCTGAGCCCGCTCCGCCTGGTCCGCCAGTTCCGGCCCGCCGAGGTTCACGTTGTTGCGGCTTGGAGGGGCTTTTTAAGCGCAACGACGTGAACTTCGGCGGAGGTAGACGGGGCGGGGTGGCGAGGCGTGGGCCGGCTCAGTCGAGGTGGTCGAGGTAGCGGAGGATGACGCCCTCGCGGAGAGCCCAGGGGACCACCTCGAGCTGGTCGACGTCGAAGGCGCGCATGGCCTCGCGGAGGACGACGCCGCCCGCGACGATCTGGAAGGTGCGGTCGGCGGTGATGCCCGGCAACGCGGTGCGGGACTCGGCGTTCATGCGGGCGAGGCGCGGCACCCAGTCGGCGAGGTCGGTGCGGCGCAGGACGGTGCGCTCGGTGCCGCCGGGGCCCTCGGTGGTGGAGCCGGCCAGGCGGGCGAGGGAGCGGATGGTCTTGGAGGTGCCGATGACGTGCTCGTCGGAGCGGCGGCGCGAGAAGCGGGCGACGGCCGGAGCGAGCAGGGCGCGGGCGTGGTCGCGGAGGGCGTCGAGCTGGTCCTCCCGCGGCGGGTCGTCGGGGAGGAAGCCGATGGTGCTGCGGCCGGCGCCGAGCGGGACGGAGACCGCGGTGTCGGGGTACTCGTCGATGCCGGCGGCGATCTCGAGCGAGCCGCCGCCGATGTCGAGGAGGAGGACGCTTCCGGCCGACCAGCCCGACCAGCGGCGGACCGCGAGGAAGGTGAGGCGCGCCTCGTCCTCGCCGGAGAGCACCTGGAGGTCGACCCCGGTCTCGGTGCGGATGCGCTCGAGGAGCGCCGGACCGTTGGCGGCCTCCCGGATGGCTGAGGTCGCGAAGGGGAGGAGCTCCTCGATCCCCTCCTCGGCGGCGACCCGCATGGCGGCGGAGATGGCCTCCAGGATGGCGGTGCAGCCCTCGTCGCTGATGGCCCCCTCCGGTGTGATGTAGCGCATCAGGCGCAGCACCGACTTGTGGGTGGCGGCGGGGATCGGGCGGGCGCCGGGGTGTGCGTCGACGACGAGGAGATGGATGGTGTTCGAACCGACGTCGAGGACTCCGAGGCGCATGGATCACACAGTAGCGGCCTCACGGGACACCGAAATACGCGCGGGATACGATCGGGAGCATGACCCTCCCGCTTCCCGACGCCCGTCCTCCGCGCCCGGCGCGCAGCCAGCACGTCTTCGAGGTGGTGCGCACGGAACGGCTCACTCCGCATCTGGTGCGGGTCGTGCTGGGCGGAGCTGCGTTCGACGCGTTCGTCGGCGAGGCGGACCCGGCGAAGCTCGCCACGACGGACAAGTACGTGAAGCTGCTGCTGGCGAGGTCGGGTCTCGGCCTCCGGCCGCCGTACGACCTGGACGCCCTGCGGGCGGAGCTGCCGGCCGGGGACGTCCCGGTGCGGCGGACCTACACCGTCCGCCACCTCGACGCCGCCGCGAAGACGATCGCGATCGACTTCGTCGTGCACGGCGACGAGGGGATCGCGGGGCCGTGGGCCGCGTCCGCCCGGCCGGGCGATCTTCTCGCGCTCTCCGGGCCGGGCGGGATGTACGCGCCGACGGGCGACCCGGCGGTGGAGCACCTCCTTATCGGCGACGACAGCGCGCTCCCGGCGGTGGCCTCGGCGCTCGAGGGGATGCCCGCGGACGCGCGCGGGCTCGCACTGGTCGAGGTGGGCGGCCCGGCCGACGAGCTGCCGCTCAGCGCACCGGAAGATGTCGAGGTGCGTTGGGTGCACCGGGACGGCGCGGTGGCGGGGGAGGCGCTCGTCGCGGCCGTGGAGGCGCTGCCGCGTCCGGCCGCGCGGGTCCAGGTCTTCGCACACGGCGAGCGCACGGCGATGAAGGGCGTGCGCGCCGTGCTGCAGGGCTGGGGGCTCACCAGGGACGACTTCTCGCTGAGCGCCTATTGGGCGCTGGGCCGCGCGGAGGACACCTTCCAGGCCGAGAAGCGGCTGCCGGTCGGCGACCTGTTCGCCGCGGTGTGAGGTAGCGCCGGCGGTCAGACCGCCGGGACCTCCGGATCCGCGGAGTGCGAGACCGCGTTGATGCGCTCCGCGGCGATCTCGACGTGGTCGGCCATGGCGGCCTCGGCGCGCGCCGGGTCTCCGCTGGCCAGGGCGTCCACCAGCGCCTCGTGCGAGCGCGCGTGCGCGACCAGCTCGTCGGCGGCGAGCGAGCCGTTCGCGGCGCGCAGGAAGCCGTTGATGCGGCTGCGCAGCTGCGACGCGATGGTCAGGAGGGTGCGGTTGTCGGCCATCTCCCAGAGCGTCTCGTGAAAGCGGCTGTCGAGGGCGAACATGCTCTCGAGCTGCTCCTTCTCGGCCGCGGCCACCATCTGACGCACGATCCGGCGGAGCACCTGGTCGTCTTTGGCGGTCCAGACCTGCTGCACGCTGCGGGCCACGTACTGCTCGAGCACGATGCGCAGGCCCGTGATCTCCTGCAGCTCCTTCTCGGTGAGGGAGGCGACGCGGGCGCCGCGGCGCGGGGTGCGCTCGACCAGGCCCTCCTCGCTGAGCTTGGCCAGGGCCTCCCGGACGGGGATGTGGCTCACCCCGAGGCTGTCGGCGAGCTTGCGCTCGACGAGGCGTTCGCCCGGCTCCAGCCGGCCGTTCTGGATGGCGTCGCGGAGCTCGTCGGCGACCTTGGCCGAGATGTTCCGGTCGGAGACGCTCCCGAAAGTCATCGCACTCCCTCCTGGCGTGGGTGGTTTCGCTACAAGCTATAGGACGAGAGGATGGATTCGCGCAATGCGGCACTTCGTGTCTCCTCGACAGGAGGGCCGATTGTTTCGAGTGCGTAAAGCTTTCCGCCTCACCTCGTCATTTGCTACATGCTATAGCAATAATGCTATCGTGGGAGCGTTCGACGGCGAACCGCTCCCAGCGAAGCCGTCGGCCCGGGTCCCCCGGCCCGGATGAGATGAGAGAGCGCGAGGAACGATGAACCACACCCCCGTAGTCGGCCGCCCGGTGCGGATCGCCGTGATCGGCGCCGGCAACCGCGGTCAGTCGTACGCCCGGTGGGTGCACGCCAACCCGGAGCGGGCCCGGATCGTCGCGGTCGCCGACCCGCGGCCGTTCCAGCGGGGGATCGTCGCCGCGGGCGATCCGGCCGTCCGGCACTTCGACGACTGGCGGGAGCTCGTCGCCGAGCCCGAGCGCGTGGCCGACATGGTCATCGTCGCCACCCAGGACCGTCAGCACGTGGAGCCCGCGGTCGCCTGCGCCGAACGCGGCTACGCCATCCTGATGGAGAAGCCGCTCGCGCCGACCGAGGACGAGTCGCGCCGCATCGTCGCCGCCATCGAGAGCGCGGGCGTGCTGTTCGGCGTCTGCCACGTCATGCGGTACATGCCGTACACCGACCTGGTGAAGAGCGTCGTCGACTCCGGCGTGCTGGGCGACATCATCAACGTGCAGCACCTGGAGCCGGTGGGCTGGTGGCACATGGCGCACTCCTACGTGCGCGGCCCCTGGCGCCGGGAGGACCTCGCCACCCCGATGCTGCTCGCCAAGTCGAGCCACGACCTCGACTGGATCCGCTACGTCACGGGCAAGCGCATCGCGACCGTGGCGAGCTTCGGCTCCCGCCACCACTTCCGCCACGAGAACCGTCCGGCGCTGGCCGCCGACCGGTGCCTCGACTGCCCGCTGCAGGTCAGCTGCCCGTACGCGGCGCAGAAGCTCTACCTCCCGGTCGTCCGCGAGGAGGGCGCGGTGTGGCCGGTCACGGTCATCACCGACGACGCGACGGAGGAGGGCGTGATCGAGGCGCTCCGCACCGGCCCCTACGGCGTCTGCGTCTACGGCGCCGACAACACCGTCGTCGACAACCAGGTGGTCGCCCTCCAGTTCGAGGACGGCACGGCCGGCACCTTCACGATGACGGCCTTCAGCGAGCAGGAGCACCGCAAGACCCAGCTCTTCGGCTCGCACGGGATGCTCGACGGCGACGGCGAGCGCGTGCGGGTCACCGACTTCCGCACCGGCCAGTCCACGGTCTACGAGACCGGGCCGACCGGGGCGGCGAACGCCGGAGGCGACCACGGCGGCGGGGACGGCGGCGTGATGAGCGCCTTCGTCGCGGCCGTCGCCGCCGGCGACCCGGACCTCATCCGGTCCGGCCCGCGCGAGTCCCTCGACAGCCACCTGGCGGTGTTCGCGGCCGAGCGCTCGCGGCACGGCGGGACGGTCGAGGCGGTCCCGCGCTTCTAGCAGCACCAGCACCAGCGGCATCCGCCGCGCATCCCCCACCCACGCACGAAGGAGCAGCATGCGGTACAAGAAGACGATCACGGCGGCCGCCGTGGCAGCCACGGCGGCGCTCGCGCTGGCCGGCTGCAGCGGCAGCTCCGGCGGCTCGGACGGGTCGAAGAAGACGGTCACCATGTGGATCTACCCGGTGATCGCCGACGAGGCCAAGCACAAGAGCTTCTGGGACGACACCGTCAAGGCGTTCGAGGCCGAGCACAAGGACATCACGGTCAAATACGAGATCTACCCCTGGGCCAACCGCGACGAGTCACTGTCGACGGCGATCGCGGCCGGCAAGGGCCCGGACCTCGTCTACCTCATCCCGGACCAGCTGAGCACGTACCAGAAGTCGATCGAGCCGATGGACTCGTACCTGCCGAGCGATCAGAAGAAGGACATCCTCGACAACGTGAGCGAGTCGATCACGATCGACGGCAAGCTCATGGCGGCGCCCATCCTCACCAGCGCCAACGCGCTGATGTGCGACGCGAAGGCCTTCGCGGCGGCGGGTGTCACCGACTACCCGAAGACCTGGGACGACCTGGAGAAGCTCGCCCCGACCTTCAAGGAGAAGGGCATCTACATCACGCAGTACTTCGGCTCGCCCGACGTGACGCTGAACATGACTTTCTACCCCCTTCTCTGGCAGGCCGGCGGCTCCGTCTACAACAAGGACGGCAGCAAGGTCGCCTTCGACAGCAAGGCGGGGGAGAAGGCGCTCAGCCTGATCTCGGACTTCGCCGCCAAGGGCTACATCGAGAAGGACCTCATCTCGACCATGCCGGCGCTCGAGCAGACCGCGCTCGCCACCAACAACGTGGCCTGCACCTGGCAGTCGGGCCCGAGCGACGTCACCGCCTTCTGGGGTGAGGACGCGATCAAGATCCTCCCGCCGCTGACCGACGAGAAGCAGGTGTCGTACGGCACCGTCGGCTCGCTCGCGATGCTCAAGGGAGCGAAGGACAAGGAGGCCGCCGGCGAGTTCGCCGCGTTCGCCACCGACGCCGAGAACTCGAAGAAGTTCGACCTGGCCTCGAACTTCTTCTCGCCGCTGAAGTCGACCGGCGAGCTCTACGCCGACGACCCGATCCAGAGCGCGATCGAGCAGACCATCCCGACCAGCAAGGTCGGCGAGCTGCAGCCGAGCGCCCGCGCCGTCATGGGCGTGCTCGCTCCGGAGATCCAGGCCGCGCTGCTCGGCAACAAGACGCCCGAGCAGGCGCTGAAGGACGCGGCCGCCGCCGCGCAGCCGCTCATCAAG
>JAEWDJ010000056.1 GCA_023390155.1 Actinomycetes bacterium
TCCGGATCCCGGCCGGTGCGCACGGCGATCGACTCGGCGACGATGCCGACCAGGGTCAGGAAGCGCGGGAGCCCGGAGGCCTGGAGCTCGGCGTCCGTCCCCATCAGCTCCACCTGCGTGACCGCGAGCGGGAGGCGCGCCGGGCCGAAGCCCTCGGCGAGCGCGACGACCCCGTCCAGGACCGCGTCCATCGGCGGCGCGTCGTCGGGGGCCGCGGCGAGCGCCTCACCGAATCCGGCGACCGACTCGTCGACCTCGAGCCAGAGGAGGTCGCTCTTGGCCGCGAAGTAGTTGAAGAAGGTGGCGCGGCTGACGCCGGCGCGGCGGGCGATGTCGTCGATGGTGGTGCCGTCGTAGGTCTGCTCCAGGAAGAGCTCCCCCGCGGCCTCGGCGATCATCTGGCGGGAGGAGGCGCGCGGCCTGCCGGATGCGGAATGCCGTACGGCCATCTCGTGTTCTCTCCTGACGCCTATTATTGGACCCGGTCCACATATTAACGAATCGAAGGACACCCGTGACTACCACCCCCACCGCCGTGCTCAGCGAGACGGACCGCCCCGGGATCACGCCCGGCACCGCGCGCCGCGTCACGATCGCCTCGTTCGTCGGCACCGCGCTCGAGTCGTACGACTTCTATCTGTACGCCTACTTCGCCGCGTTCTTCGTCGGACCGCTGTTCTTCGAGCCGTTGGGCACCTTCGGCGGCGCGCTCGCCGGCTTCCTGGCGATCGCCGCCGGCTTCGTGATCCGCCCGGTGGGCGCCATCGTGTTCGGCAACCTGGGCGACCGCATCGGTCGCCGGCCGACCCTGCTGATCACCATCCTGCTGATGGGTCTCAGCACGGGTCTCGTCGGCCTCCTGCCGACCTATCAGGCGGCGGGCTGGTTCGGGGCGATCGCGATCGTGCTGCTGCGGCTCGTGCAGGGCTTCTCGGTCGGCGGCGAGTGGGGAGGCGCGATCCTGCTCGCGACGGAGTACGCGAACCCGAAGCGCCGCGGCTTCTACGCCGCCCTCCCGCAGCTCGGCTCGCCCGTGGGCTCGATCCTGAGCGCCGTCGTCTTCATCGTGATGACCCTGACCCTCTCGCAGGCGGACCTCGCCGCGTGGGGCTGGCGCATCCCGTTCCTGACGGCGTTCCCGCTGCTGCTGGTCTCGCTCTACCTGCGCTGGTCGATCGACGAGACCCCCGTGTTCCGGAAGCTCCTGGAGACCGGGACGCGCGACCGCTTCCCGGTGCTCGACGTGTTCCGCAAGGCGCCGACCGGCTTCGTGATCGGCATCGGTGCGGCCATCCTCGGCATCGGCTCCTACTCGCTCATGAACACGTACATGGTCGAGTACGGCGTCTCGGCCCTCGGCTTCCAGTACCAGGACCTCCTCGTCGCCACCACCATCGGCGGCCTCCTGCAGCTGGTCACGATCCCGCTGTTCGGGCTCTGGGCGACGAGGATCGGCTCGGCCAAGGTCGTCGCCATCGGTGCGATCGGGACGCTGCTCGTCGCCTTCCCGATGTACTTCGTGCTGCAGTCGGCCACCTTCGGGGTGCTGGTGGCGAGCATGATTATCGGCGGCATCCTGCCGACGCTCTCGTGGGCCGGTCTCGGCGGGCTGATG
The DNA here is from genome assembly GCA_023390155.1 of Actinomycetes bacterium. GTDB lineage: Bacteria > Actinomycetota > Actinomycetes > Actinomycetales > Microbacteriaceae > Leifsonia. The sequence continues at coordinate 1,616 of JAEWDJ010000056.1, forward strand.
TCCGACCTGTTCCCGAGCGAGGTGCGCTACAGCGGGCTGTCGGTGGCCTACAGCATCGCGGCGCTCCTGACCTCCTTCGTCCCCGCGCTCACGCTCGTGTTCGGGCAGGCCACGGGCAACGCCTGGTGGCACCCGGGCATCGTGCTCGCCCTCATGTCGGCGATCACCCTGATCGCCGCCATCGCGGCCTCCCGGCGCAGGCCCATCGTCGACGAGGTCTGATCACCGCGGCGGTCCTCCGGTACGCTTGTACGGTCGCACATTCAGGCACCCCGATGACACGGTGCCGCACATATCGAACCGGAGGACCATGAGCGCCGCGAACCCCGTGCCCGACAAGCCTGCACTCGAAGGGCTGGAAGCTAAGTGGGGCGACCGCTGGCAGCAGCAGGGGACCTTCCTCTTCGATCGCGCGGCGGCGCTCTCCGCCGGTCGCGACTGCGTCTACTCGATCGACACGCCGCCGCCGACCGCCTCCGGGTCGCTCCACATCGGCCACGTGTTCAGCTACACGCACACGGATGTCGTCGCCCGCTACCGCCGGATGACCGGCAAGCAGGTCTTCTACCCGATGGGCTGGGACGACAACGGCCTGCCGACCGAGCGGCGCGTCCAGAACTATTACGGCGTGCGCTGCGACCCGACCCTGCCGTACGAGCCGGACTTCGTGCCGCCGTTCGAGGGCGGCGACAACAAGAGCAGCAAGGCCGCCGACCAGAAGCCGATCTCGCGCCGCAACTTCATCGAGCTGTGCGAGCGGCTCACCGTCGAGGACGAGAAGCAGTTCGAGGCGCTCTGGCGCTCGCTCGGCCTCTCGGTCGACTGGTCGCAGACCTACCGGACCATCGGGCACGAGTCGCTGAAGACCTCGCAGCTGGCGTTCCTCCGCAACATCCACCGCGGGGAGGCCTACCAGGCGCTCGCGCCGACGCTGTGGGACATCACGTTCCGCACCGCCGTCGCGCAGGCCGAGCTCGAGGACCGCGAGCAGCCGAGCGCCTACCACCGGGTGGCGTTCCACGGTGCCGATGGTCCCGTCTACATCGAGACCACGCGGCCGGAACTGCTCCCGGCCTGTGTCGCCCTGGTCGCGCACCCGGACGACGAGCGCTACCAGCCGCTGTTCGGGAGCACGGTCCGCACCCCCGTCTTCGGCGTGGAGGTGCCCGTCGTGGCCCACCACCTCGCCCAGCCCGACAAGGGCAGCGGCATCGCCATGATCTGCACCTTCGGCGACATCACCGACGTCACCTGGTGGCGCGAGCTCGACCTCCCGAACCGCGCGATCATCGGCTTCGACGGGCGCATCATCAGCGAGCCGCCGGCGGCCATCGAGAGCGAGGAGGGCCGCGCGGCCTACGCCCAGCTCGCCGGCAAGACCACGTTCTCGGCCAAGCAGGCCGTCGTGGAGCTGCTGCGCACCTCGGGCGACCTCATCGGCGACCCGAAGCCCATCCAGCACCCGGTCAAGTTCTTCGAGAAGGGCGACAAGCCGCTCGAGATCGTCTCCACCCGCCAGTGGTACGTGAAGAACGGCGCCCGCGACGAGAAGCTGCGCGAGCGCCTCGTGGAGCTCGGCCGCGAGATCGACTGGCACCCCGACTTCATGCGCGTGCGCTACGAGAACTGGGTCAACGGCCTCACCGGCGACTGGCTGATCTCGCGCCAGCGCTTCTTCGGCGTGCCGATCCCCGTCTGGTACCCGCTCGACGCCGACGGAAACCCCGTCTACGACCAGCCGATCCTCCCCGCCGAGGAGCAGCTGCCGGTCGACCCGTCGTCGGACCCGGCGCCCGGCTACGACGAGGCGCAGCGCGGCCAGGCCGGCGGATTCGTGGGCGAGCTCGACGTGATGGACACCTGGATGACCTCCTCGCTGACCCCGCAGCTCGCGGGCGGCTGGGAGCGCGACGCCGAGCTGTTCGACGCCGTGTTCCCGTTCGACCTGCGACCGCAGGGACAGGACATCATCCGCACCTGGCTGTTCTCCACGCTGCTCCGCTCGCAGCTCGAGAACGACGTCACGCCGTGGCGCAACGCGGCCATCTCCGGCTTCATCGTCGACCCCGACCGCAAGAAGATGTCCAAGTCGAAGGGCAACGTCGTCACGCCCGCCGACATCCTGGAGCGGCACGGCTCCGACGCCGTCCGCTACTGGGCCGCGTCGTCCCGTCTCGGCACCGACGCCGCCTTCGACCCGCAGAACCCGACGCAGATCAAGATCGGCCGGCGCCTGGCGATCAAGCTCCTCAACGCGGCCAAGTTCATCCTCGGTTTCGAGGCGCCCGCCTCCCTCGACCTCACGCACGTGACCAGCCCGCTCGACGCCGGGATGCTGCAGAACCTCGGGGACGTGATCGCCGACGCGACCGCCGCGCTCGAGGGCTACGACCACGCGCGGGCCCTGGAGGTCGCCGAGACGTTCTTCTGGACGTTCTGCGACGACTACCTCGAGCTCGTGAAAGAGCGCGCGTACGGCGAGACGAACGCCGAGCAGGTCTCGGCCGTCGTCGCGCTGCGCGTCGCCCTCTCGGCCTTCCTGCGCCTTTTCGCGCCGGTCCTGCCGTTCGCCACGGAGGAGGCGTGGAGCTGGTCCGCCGAGGGCTCGGTGCACGTCGCGCCGTGGCCGACGGCCGCCGAGGTCTCCCCCGCCACGGACGACCACCGCCGCGTGCTGGCCATCGTCGGCCGCGCCCTCACGGGCATCCGCGGCGCGAAGACCGCCGCCAAGGCCTCGCAGCGCACCGCCGTCGACTCGGCCGTGATCGCCGGCCCGGCTGAGGAGATCGCGGCCATCGAGAGCGCCGCCGGCGACCTCCGCTCGGTCGGCAGAATCGCCGAACTGCGTTTCGCATCCGCCGACGAGCTGGCTGTCACCGATATTCTGCTTGCTCAGGCCCCGAGCGAGGAGGAACGATGACGGCGACCGTCCGGAAGGTGGAGGACAACGAGTTCTTCACCTGGCTCGACCTCTACGTGGGCTACGGCGACTTCTACGAGACGCCCGTCACCGACGAGAAGGCCCTTCTCGTCTGGAGCTGGATCACCGATCCCGACAACGAGCTCGAGGCCTATTTCGCGGTCGACGAGGAGGGGACGCCGATCGGCGTGGCCCACGTGCGGGAGTTCGTCCGTCCGCTCGACGGCAGCAAGGGCCTCTACCTCGACGACCTGTTCGTGTCCCCGGACGCGCGCGGCGCAGGCGCGGGGACGCAGCTGCTCGAGTTCCTCCGCGACTCCGCCCGTGAGCGTGGTCTCTCAGTGGTCCGCTGGATCACCGCGAAGGACAACGAGTCGGCGCGCAAGCTCTATGACGCGGTCGCCCATAAGACCAAGTGGGTGACCTACGATCTCGTCCCCTGACGCGGATCGGGATATGGTCGGAACACGCAGTCGGCCCGCGCGGCCGTACGGGGAAGGCGAACGGAGTAACCCATGACGATCGAGGTCCGACCGGTCAGGGACGGCGATTTCTTCGCCTGGCTGGACCTGTACACGAAGTACGCCGAGTTCTACGAGACGGAGCTCACCGACCAGCGAGCCCTCGTGCTCTGGTCGTGGCTCACGGCTCCTGAGCACGAGGAGTCCGGCTTCGTGGCCGTCGACGGCGACCGCATCGTGGGCCTCGCCCACGTGCGCGAGTTCGCCCGGCCGCTCGAAGGCGACCGCGGCCTCTTCCTCGACGATCTCTTCGTCGCGGAGGAGGAGCGCAACTCGGGCGTGGGCCACACGCTGATCGAGCACGTGCGCTCCCTGGCGCAGCAGCGCGGCCTCGGCGTCGTGCAGTGGATCACGGCGCAGGACAACACCGCGGCCCAGCGCGTCTACGACTCGGTCGCCACGCGCACGTCCTGGGTGACCTACGAGATCGACCTGGCGGGCCGCAGCTGATGCAGCTCGGCACCCGCTGGGCCGTGGGCGAGACCCCGCCCGCCTCACTCCCTGAGGTCGTCGCGTTCGCGGTGCGGACCGTCGAGGAGGAGCTCGTCGCCACCGATGTGGAGACGACCGGCTGGCGCTGGACGCTGACCTGGCTGGAGGGCCGCCCCGTCGTCGAGCTCGACGACGGCACGGTCGTGCGGTACAACCCGCAGGAGGACTCGGCGACGATCACCCAGCCGGTCGACCAGCCGGCGACGGACTACGACGAGGTCTGACGCCGTCCGGCGGTCACCGCGGCAGCTGCGGCAGCGTGCGCGCCGCGTGGTCGCGGACGCCTTCGACGAGGTCGACGCGCTCCGCGTGCTGCGGTGACGCGTGCACGGGGCGTGCGCCCCACGCGGTGAGCGCGCCGCCCAGGCGGAGCGCGGTGCGATGGGTCCACGGCCGGCGGGCCGGGAGGACGTAGGCGGTCATGATGCGGATCCCTCCGTGATGGTCTCGGGCGCGGGCTCGGTCGAGCCGGCGTCGTAGGTGCGGGCGCTGAGCAGAAGTCGTGTGCATACGAGGGTGAGCACCACGACCACGCCGCCGCCGATGACGAACGGCAGGCGCAGGTCGATGCGGGCGACGAAGCCGCCGAGCACGGTTGCGATCGGAGTGAGCCCCCAGCCGATCGTGCGGACGACGCCCATCGCGCGGCCCAGCATGGCGCCCGGGATGAGCGCCTGGCGGAGCGCGCCCCAGGGCACGTTCCAGACGGCGACGCCGAAGGCGCCGACGGCGTACGCGAGCACGGCGGCCACGACGTTCGAGGTCAGGCCGACGGCGAGGATCCCCACGCCGCTCACCAGGACCGACCAGAACATGATCCGGCCGCGACCGAAGCGCGCGACGAGCGAGCTGGAGATCAGCGCCCCCACCAGCGCGCCGATCCCGACGGCGGCGGTGACGACACCGACGAGGGCCTCCGGGACGGCGAACGTCTGCAGCAGGAGCAGCACGACGCTCCCCTGCGCGAAGGCGAGCGCGGACGCCGTGAGCGACGTCAGGACGATCATGTCGCGCAGGAAGCGGTGGCCGACGAGGAAGCGGACGACAGCACCCATCCCCGGCCGCGTCCGCTCCTCCTCGGCCTCCCCCTCCGCTGCCTCGGCGCCCCGGGCGTGCGCCCGCGCCGCCGCTGCGGGGATGCTGAGCGCCAGCAGCCCCGCGATCAAGAAGCCGGACCCGGTCAGCCACACCGGCAGCACCAGCGCCGCGGCGAACAGGAAGCCGGCCACCGGCGTCGCGATGAAGTTCTGCACCACGATCTCGGCCGACTGCATGCGACCATTGGCGCGATCGAGCTGGTCGCGCGAGACGAGGCTCGGCACGACCGTGGTGGTCGCGTTGTCGAACACGGTCTCACCCAGTCCGAAGAGCAGGACGCACGCGTACAGCCACCAGATGGTGAGGGCGTCCGCCGTGATGAGGAGTGCCAGCAGGGCGGCGACGGCGAAGCGCAGGCTGTTCGCCACGGCCATCGCGATGCGCCGGTCGACGCGGTCGAGCAGCATCCCGGCGGGGATGCCGAAGAGCAGCCACGGCAGGAAGGTCACCGCGGTGAGCCCGGCGATCAGCGCCGGGTCGCGGGTGAGGGTCGTGGCGATGAGCGGCACCGCGGTCCGGCCGATGCCGTCCGCCAGATTGCTGGCGATGGCGGCGGTCCACAGGCGTCCGAACCCCGCGCCGAGCGGGGTCTTCATCGGTCCTCCTGCTCGACGAGCGGGAAGGCGTTGAACTGCACCTGGACGCGCTTGCGTCCCTCCTCCGGCTCCGTCTTCCACTTCGCGCGGAGCCGGTCGGAGAGGGCGAGGAACTCGCGGCCGAGCTCGGCCAGCTGCTCGCGCGTGAGCTCCAGGTGCGCGGTCGACAGGGAGCTCGCGTCCACCCACTCGTAGCCGAACGTCTCGAGGCCCCGCCGCAGGAACGAGGAGAGGCGCCGCTCGTTGTTCTGCTGCCAGCCGAGCGAGATGAGCTCGTTGGCCTCGCGTCCGGCGGGAGTACCCAGGGTCTCCTCGGACCCGATGGTGACGCCGCCGGGCGCCATCTTCCACCACCGCTCGCGGCCGGAGCCGCGCTCCTCGTCCTCGACGATGATCTCGTGCTTGGCCAGCTGGCGCAGGTGGTAGCTCGTGGAGCCGCTGGACTCGCCCAGGCGATCAGCCAAGCCGCAGGCGGTCTGCGCGCCGTGGCGGGAAAGACTTTCGAGCAGCGCAATCCGAATGGGATGCGCCAGCGCCTTCAGCCGGGTGATGTCCAAAAGCTGCGCGTCCAGCGGGGATGTCTGCTCTTCCATGCCCGTCAGCCTACGCTTACAAAGAGTCCTTTGCAAGGTTTTCTTTGCAACTGCTTCTTTGCAAGATTCCCGTCGTCTCGTCTAT
>JAEWDJ010000079.1 GCA_023390155.1 Actinomycetes bacterium
GACCCATCCCGACTGGGCCGGCGGCCTCCGTGAGGCGTGGCGGCCCGGCGAGCGCGCGGCCCACCACCGGCTGGCCGCGTTCCTGGAGGAGGACGTCGCTCGCTACCGCGACGACCGGGACACGCCGGGGATCGACGCGACCTCCCGACTCTCCCCCCACCTGCGCTGGGGCGAGCTGAGCCCCCACCAGGTCTGGCACGCGGCGACCGAGGCACGGGGGCGGGCGAACGCCGACGGCGCCACCACCTTCCTCAGCGAGCTCGGTTGGCGCGAGTTCGCCTACCACACGCTGTTCGAGCACCCCGATCTGGCCACCGTGAACATCCATCGCGAGTACGACTCCTTTCCCTGGCCCCGGCTGCATCCCGCAGCGCTCGAGGCGTGGCACCAGGGTCGCACCGGGATCCCGCTCGTGGACGCCGGGATGCGAGAACTGTGGGCAACCGGGACCATGCACAATCGCGTCCGCATGGTGGTCGCGTCGTTCCTCGTGAAGAACCTGCTCATCGACTGGCGACGCGGCGAGCAGTGGTTCTGGGACACGCTGGTGGACGCGGACGCGGCCAGCAACCCGTTCAACTGGCAATGGGTCGCCGGGAGCGGCGCGGACGCCGCGCCGTACTTCCGCGTCTTCAACCCCGAGCTCCAGCGCACGAAGTTCGACCCGCACGGCGACTACGTGCGCCGGTGGGTGCCGGAGTGGGACACCGCCGACTACCCGGAGCCGATCGTCGACCTGGGCGAGACGCGCCGGGCGGCACTCGCGGCGTTCGAGGAGGTCAAGAAGGCGCGGTAGCGCTCAGGCGCCGCGACGCTCAGCGCGCGTGGTCCGCCAGGATCTGGTCGACGTCGATGCTCGCGAGCAGCGCCTCCCAGTCGATGCTGCGCGCCTCGTCCACCCGCGCCTCGTCGGCGAGCACGCGGCCGCTGCGATCGACGACCACCCCGTCGGGCAGGCGCCGGTTCAGCTCGGCGAGGATGGCGTCGTCGACGGCCTCGGTGTCGAAGTCGGCCCCGACGCGGGCGAAGTAGTCGCCGGAGACGGTGTAGGAGACGATCCCGGTTTCGATGCGGCTCATGGGCGCATGCTACCCCGTGTGCGGGTACTGTGCCCGGCATGACCGATCCCGACAGCACACCCGCCGACGACTCCGCCCACCGCACGGAGGCGGACGACCTGGCCGACGCCGTCGCCGAACTCGGCGACACCCCGGAGGACCAGCTCGCCACGATCGACGAGCGCAACGACTCCCTCGAGGAGCGCCTCCCCGACGAGGACCTCGGAGGCGGCGGCGCCCGTCCCGCCCGCTCCCCCGACCAGGGGTAGGCCGCACCGGAGCGGCCCGGAGTGGGGGCTCCCGGCGGCGCACCCGGGCTCGGTACCGTGGCGCGATGGACGGCGGACGGATGAGCGACCGGGCAGCGGGAGCGGCGGTGATGGCGCAGGTCGTGCGCCTGCACGACGCCGCCCCGCCGCGGTCGGCGCTCGCCCGGGCGCTCGGCATCGACCCGCTGGCGGACGAGACGGTCCCCTGGTTCGTCGGCGCCCTCGGTGAGCGCGAGATCGGCGCGCGCCTCGCCCACCTGCCCGACGGGTGGCACGTGTTCCACGCGCTGCCCGTCGGCTCGGGCGAGGCCGACCTCGATCATCTGGTGGTCGGGCCGGGCGGCGTGTTCGTCGTCAACACCAAGCACCACCGCGGCGCGCGGGTGTGGGTGGCCGAGCGGGCCGTGCTGGTGAACGGGGCGAAGAAGCCGTATCTGCGGAACGCCGATCTGGAGACCTCGCGCGTGCGCGGTCTGCTCGCTGCGGCGGGCATCGAGGCGCCGGTGCGCGCCGTCGTCGCGATGGTCGGGGCGAAGGAGGTCCGAGTCCAGAACCGCCCGCGGACGGTGGAGGTGGTGCGCGGCGAGACGCTCGTGCGCTGGCTGACCCGGCGGCCGGCGGTGCTCGATCGTTCGACGGTGGACGCCGTGGTGCGGCTCGTCGACGAGCCGGCGACCTGGCGGGAGGCGGAGCCGCGCGCCGACGTGCTCGACCGCTTCGCCACGATCGAGCGCGAGGTCCGCAGCGCGCGCCTGGTGCGCGTGGGCTGGGCGTTCGCGGCCGGGCTCTCCCTGCTCGCCGCCGCGTTGCCGTTCCTGCCGCGCTGAGCGGCGGCCGCCTCCCGCTCCGGCGGACCCCTGCCGGTCAGGCCGGCGTGGCCGTGGTTCGCATCGCGATGCCGAGGGCGCCCTCCGCCTCCTCCACGTCGAGCGCGATCTCGACGGCGGAGAGGTCGGCCAGGGTGCGGAGGTGGGTGCCGCCGCACGGGATGGATGCCGCACCTCCCGGCAGGTCGCAGGTCCAGAAGCGGCGGTCGCCGAGGCCGTCTCCGTCGCGGCGGATCGTCACCGCGGCTCCGGACGCGATCCACTCGGCGAGGAGCGCGTTCGCGGCGGCGACGACCTCCTCCACCCGCTCGAGAAGCGCCGCGGCGGCGAACCCCTTCTTGCGCAGGCTCTTGCCGACGCGGTACTCGTCGCGCGAGCCGTTCGGCAGGATGCGCGAGGAGACGATGGCGAGCCGGTCGAAGTCGGGTCGGCCCCGGCCGTCGCCCGGGACCTCCTTGGTCCAGAGCGGCGCGAGCGCCTCGTTGAGGGCGAGCGACGCCAGGTGGCACGCCGTGTGACCGGCGGACAGGGCCCGTCGGGCCGCGGGGTCGACTTCGATGGCGGCGGCCGCACCCTCGGCGACCCCGTCCGCGTCGTCGACCAGGTGGCAGACGACGAAGGACCAGCCCTCGGTTCCGGTGCGCACCGGGGCGTCGCCGACGTGGAGGACCGCGCCGTCGGTCGCGCCGACCACGGCGTCGACGCCCGGGCGCACC
>JAEWDJ010000123.1 GCA_023390155.1 Actinomycetes bacterium
CCTCAGCGGCGCCGCCCGCGGTCGCCTCCACCGGCTCCTGGATCGTGGTGGCCTTGCCGATGCCGCGCACCCAGCCGAGCTTGCCGGCGACCGTGTAGAGCACGATCGAGAGCAGGAGCGACCAGACGGCCGGGATGCCCCAGGTCACGAAGTAGCCGACCACGGACGAGACGAGCCAGACCACGAGCGTGGCCGGGACGATCCGCGGGGCGAACTCGGGCAGCCGGCCGGAGGCCCGCGTCGCGTCGAGGTCCCCGCGCCAGCGTCGCACGAAGAAGTACTCGGCGACCATGATGCCGGCGATGGGCGGGAAGGCGACGCCCAGGATGACGAGGAACTCGGTGAACTGCGACAGGATGCCGGCCGCGGCGAGGACCGAGCCCACGATGCCGAGGACCACGGTCGTGGTCACGCGGTTGAGGTTCTTCGCGAACGCGGTCGAGATGAAGTTCACCAGGCCCAGGGTGGAGGAGTAGAGGTTCCAGTCGTTGATCTTCAGCGTGCCGGTGATCACGATGATGAGCCCGACGAAGCCGATCGAGGAGGTCACGATCGCGACGATGTCGCCGGTGGCCGCCGCGTGCGCGAGGAGCACGCCGGCGAGGCCGATCACGAACTCGCCGAGCGAGACGCCCACGACGGTCTGCTTGACGACATCCGCCTTGCTGCGGTTGAACCGGGTCATGTCGGCCGTGATGATCGCGCCGACGATGAGGCCGCCGGCCACGATCGCCGTGCCGGCCCAGACCGACATCGTCGGGCCGGGGGCGGGCGAGCTGATGAGATCGGCGAACGAGTGCTTGCTGAGCTCGCTGATCACCGACCAGCCGACGAGGATGAGGAAGAGCGGCACGGTGATGTTGGCCAGCCACTGCATCCCCACGAAGCCGTAGGCGACGATCGCGGTCACGGCCAGGCCGAACAGCAGGCTCCACACCCAGATCGGCAGCACGCCGGGCATCAGGGCGTCGAGCGACTGCGCCGAGATCGCGGACTGGATGCCGAACCAGCCGATCAGGCTGATGCCGATGGCGAGGCCGACGAGCGCGGCTCCCACCTCGCCGAAGCCGGTCCAGCGGGCGAGGAGCGCCGTGTTGAGGCCCTCCTTCTGCCCGATGATGCCGACGATGCACATGATCACCTCGAGGATGATCGAGCCGAGGAGCAGCGCGAGCGCCGCCTCCCCGAAGGTCATGCTGTAGCCCAGGGTGGCGCCGAGCAGGAACTGCGAGAGCGCCGACACCTGCCCGAAGCGCTGGACGGCGATGCCGAACCAGGGCTTGCGCGCGTCGGGGGTGACGCGGGAGAGGGCGAAGTCGTCGGCAGGAGCGGTGCGTGCCATGAGGGGAGTCCTTCGGACGGGGGACGGAGGGGGTTGCGAACACGCTAGGGCCGCCGTCGCGCCGACCGGAATGTGCGATGTGCACGAATCCGGGATGATTCTGTGCGGGATGCACAGACGTGCGTGTCAGCTCTCGCCGAGGAGCCGAACCGCCGGCAGATCCGCCGACGCCCAGTCGAGGCGGCCCAGCTGCGAGCGCTCCACCCAGCGCAGCGCGTCGTGGTCCGTGCTCGCCGTCGGGGCTGGGCCATCGAGGGCGGTGAGATAGCAGGCGAGGTCGATCCGCCCGGTCACCGTGCGATCGAGGAGCGCCCCCACCCGGACGGCGACCCCGAGCTCCTCCCGGATCTCGCGGGCCAGCGCGGCCTCGGGCGTCTCGCCGGCCTCCACCTTGCCGCCCGGGAACTCCCAGCGCCCCGCCGCATCCCTGCCCGGCGCGCGCCGGCAGGCGAGGACGCGGGTGCCGTCGACGATGACGGCCGCCACGACGCGCAGCGCCGCGGGCTCGGAGGACGCGGACGGCGCAGACGGTGCAGACGGCGCAGACGGCTCGGAGGGCTCGCTGGAGTGGGGCACCCGTCCATCCTGCCCGGATCCGCGGCCCTGCGGGTCTAGCATCCAGCTATGCCGAGTCTCCTCGCCGCGCGGCGCGCGCCCATCGTGACCGGATTCGTCCTGAGCCTGCTCGTGCAGGTGGCGATGATCGTCGTCGGCGTGTGGCTCGTGCTGCTTGCGGAGGACGACGACTCCACGCTCCTGCTGCTCGCCCTTTGGTGCGCCATCGGCACGCTCTACGAGGTCGTCGTCCTGATCGTGCTGGGCCGGGCGGCGAAGCGGCCGCCGATCGCCGGGGACCGGCCGACGCGATTCGAGGTCGGGCGCGTCGCCCGGGTGGTCTCGATGACCGCCACCATCCTGGCCAGCCTCATCGGCTTCACCGCCGCCGTGCAGGTGCTCGGCCTGCACAACGACCCCGATGTCGGGTCGATCACCGACATCGTCGGGGTCTGGTCGATGCTGCTGGCGTGGGGATTCCTCCACTGGGGGTTCTCGCAGATCTACTACCAGCGCTTCTACGCCTCCGACGTGCCGCTCCTGCGCTTCCCCGGCACGGAGCAGCCGCGCTTCGTCGACTTCGTGTACTTCGCCTACACCCTGGGCACCAGCTTCGCCTCGTCCGACGTGGAGGTGCTCGGCACCCGCCTGCGTTGGACCGTGCTCTGGCACTCGGTCCTCTCCTACTTCTTCAACGGGCTCATCATCGTGCTGGCGCTCAACACGATCACGTCGTTCAACACATGACGCGGCCTGGCAGGATGGAGCCGTGAGCGCATCCCTTCCCACCGTCCTGCTCGTGATCGACCTGCAGAAGGGGGTGCTGCCCGGCTGCCACGATGGCGGGGGCGTCGTCGCCCGCACCGCGGCCCTCGTCGACCGGGCCCGCGCCGCCGGCACGCCGGTCGTCTGGGTGCAGCACGAGGGCGACGACCTGCCCGCCGGCAGCGACGAGTGGGCGTTCGCCGACGGCCTGGAGCCGGGAGCGGGGGAGCCGGTGGTCGCCAAGCACTACCGAGACGCCTTCGCCGACACCGACCTCGACGAGGTGCTGGAGGGCCTCGACGTCACGCGCCTCGTCGTCGCCGGCGCGCAGAGCGACCGCTGCATCCGCACCACGACGCAGAGCGCGGCCGTCCGCGGGTACGACGTGACCCTGGTCGGCGACGCGCACACCACGACCGACGCGGAATGGGACGGCGTCGAGATCAGCGGCGAGCAGATCATCGCCCACACGAACCTGTACTTCTCCGGCCTCCGCTATCCCGACCAGCTGTTCGCGGTGGAGCGGGCGGCGGACGTCGATCTCGGCTAGGGTCGCGACCGGGGGCGTTCTGTCGAGGGGGAGTCGATGACGGTACGGCAGCGGCGACGGCTGCGGCTCGCGGTCGCGGTGCTGGCCGCGGCCGGGGTGGCGCTGGTCGCGATAGAGGGGTGCGCGACCGCCAGCGGCGGCGCGCGCGAGGCGGTGCCC
>JAEWDJ010000250.1 GCA_023390155.1 Actinomycetes bacterium
AAGACGATCAGCATGGCGGGGAGCCCGAGCATGGAGAGCTCCAGGTAGCGCGACGCCTGCGCCGTCACCTCGGCGGACGCTCCGAACAGGCCGACCAGCGCGGGGGAGGCGAACCAGCCGGCGACCGCGAGCACGGCGCCGAGCCCCAGCGCGAGCCAGGTGCCGTCCACGCCAGCCGCGACGGCTCCGCGCTCGTCGCCGGCACCCAGCCGCCGGGCGACCGCGGGCGTGGTCGAGTAGGCCAGGAAGACCATCAGCCCCACGATGGTCTGCAGCACCGCGCTGGCGATCCCGAGCCCGGCCAGCGGCGCGACCCCGAGGTGCCCGACCATCGCCGAGTCGGCGAGCAGGAACACGGGCTCCGCGATCAGCGACCCGAGCGCGGGGACGGCGAGGCGCAGGATCTCGCGATCCACGGGGCGGCGGAGGACGGCTTTCACGGCAGACCCACGGTAGCGCGCGGGTCGGACATCGAGGGGGCGGCGGCGATCGGTCGGAGCCCCCCGCACCGCCCACTCTCACACCGCCCACCCCCGCCGGATACGATCGCCCGATGCGGCTCACCACGCTCGGCACCTCCAGCCACTACCCGCACCCGGGCGCACCCTGCACCGGGATGCTCCTCGAGCACGGCGACGTCTCCGTCTGGATCGACGCGGGCCCCGGCACGCTCGCCGAGCTGCAGCGCCACCGCCCGCTCGCCGCGCTGTCGGCGATCTGGATCTCGCACGGCCACGCCGATCACGCCGCCGACCTGCTCCCCGCCTTCTACGCCTACCGCTACGGCGACATCCACACCGCGGAGCCGGTGCCCCTGCTCGCCCCCGCCGACCTGCCGGATCGCCTCACCGGCTTCCTCGGCGCCGCCGCCGGCCCGGAGCTGGAGCGCGCCTTCGCGTTCACGGCGCTCGCGTCGGACGGTCGCTGGGAGGCGGGTGGACTGTCGCTCCGCTGGGTCGCGGTGCAGCACGACGTGGAGGCGTTCGCGCTGCGGGCGGAGGCCGACGGCGCCTCCCTGGTCTACACCGGGGACTCGGGACCCTGCGCCGCCCTCGACGAGCTCGCGAGCGGGTGCGACCTGCTCGTCAGCGAGGCCGGCGTCGACGCGCGGGACGCCGGCGAGCCGCTCGTCCACCTCACGCCCGAGGAGGCGGGCGAGCTCGCGCAGCGCGCCGGAGCCCGCCGTCTCCTGCTCACGCATCTCGCCCTCGGTCTCTCGAGAGAGGAGGCCGTGCGCCGCGCCTCCACCCGCTTCACCGGCGCCGTGGAGGCCGCGGTCGTGTCGGGCGAGCCGATGTCGGTGGTCCTTCCTACAGTGGAGTCATGAGCACCCTCATGCCGCAGCTCCTCGCCACCTGGACCTGGCGACTGGACCGCGTGCGCAGCGGGCGTACCATCCTCAGCCGCGGGCAGGCCTCCACGGCCCGCACCGACCTCGTCAACGACCGGGCCGCCCAGCCCGGCGCGTACGCCGGCTATGAGGAGGAGTACGCCGCGGCCCTCGATGCGCTGCAGGTGCTCGCGCAGCAGCAGAACCGGCGCGACGACCTCCTCGCCGTGCTCTCGACCGAGCGGCGCCGGCGCGAGGGCGACGACGTGGCGGCGGTCTCGACCGATCGCGGACGGGTCTCCCTCGCGGCCGAGCACGACCGCGTCCCCGCCGGGCTTCCCGAGATGCTCGACGAGTGGGTCCACCGCCTCATCCGGTACCGCAGCGGTGCCAAGCTCATCGCGCCGATCGAGGCCGCGCGGGCCGAGATCCGCCTGCGCAACGAGGCCGACCTCTACCCGGGCGCCTATCGCAACACCACCGCCGGGCCGTTCTACGGTCGCGTGATGCGCGAGCTGGGCGAGATCGCCACCAACGAGCGACCCGGCGTGCACCTGGGCGGCCGCGGCCTCCACCGCGGCATCCCGAGCGACAGCCTCCGGTGACGCGTCGGCGTTCCCCCGCCCGGCTGCTCACGAGCCTGGTGGGAGCGGCAATCGTCGCCGTGCTGGCGCTCGGCGGCTACGCCGTGGTCTCCGGGGAGGGCATCCCGCAGCTCCCGGACGCGCGCGCCGCCTCCCCGTCGGGTTCTGCCGGGCCATCGGATGCCGGCGAGCCGACCGCTCGGGATGCCGCCGTCCCGTCTGCGGTCGAGGCGCGCGACCTGCTCGCCGCGCTCCCCGTCAAGGGCAGCGCCCCGAAGACCGGCTACGACCGCGTCGCCGACTTCGGCGAGGCCTGGCTCGACGTGGACGGCAACGGCTGCGACACCCGCGACGACATCCTCGCCCGTGACCTCACCGACGTGGTCCGCCGCGACGGCTGCGTCGTGCTCTCGGGCACCCTCGCGGACCCCTACACCGGGACCTCCATCCCCTTCGTGCGCGGCCCCGACACCTCGGCCCGCATCCAGATCGACCATGTCGTCCCGCTGCTCGACGCCTGGCGCACCGGCGCGCGCGCCCTCACCCAGGAGGCCCGCGAGCGCCTCGCCAACGATCCCCTCAACCTCGTGGCGGTCGACGGCCCCACCAACCAGCGCAAGGGCGCCGGCAACGCGGCCACCTGGCTCCCGCCGGCCAAGGCGTACCGCTGCGAGTACGCCGCCCGCCAGGTCGCAGTGAAGTCGGCCTACGGCCTCTGGGTGGTGCCGGCGGAGCGCGCGGCGCTCGAGCGCATCCTGGGCGGATGCTGACCGGCTCCGCCGGCGGCGCGCCAGCGCTCGTGATGCCGGGATGGTCGCGGGACGACCCCTCGGCGCCCGCCCCGCACGGGGGTGTGCCGACCGGTATCGCGCGGCCACCCGGCGGCGCTAGCATCGACCCATGCTGAGCCCGTTGAGGCCGCGACGGTGCTCGGAGTGGCACCCTCGGCGCCCATCCCGGACGTCGAGAGCGCCTACGCCGCCCGACTGTCCGC
>JAEWDJ010000282.1 GCA_023390155.1 Actinomycetes bacterium
GTCTGGTCGCGGCGCTGGGGCTCACCCCGTTCGCCTTCTACGTCGTGATCTTCCTCGCCGTCCCCACGCTCGTCGCCGTCGGCAGCGGGTTCGTGGACGGGGAGGGCCCTTCACCTGGGAGAACCTCTCCGGCCTCGCCGAGCCCGCCATCGCCGGCTCGTTCTTCGGCGCCTTCTGGCTGTCCGCGGTCACCGCGATCGTCGGCGCCATCGCCGGCGCCGCCCTCTGCTTCGCCCTGCTCGGCTCGCGGCCCGGCGGCTTCGGACGCTCGCTGGTGGACTCCGCCAGCAGCGTCCTCGCGCAGTTCGGCGGCGTCATGCTCGCCTTCGCGTTCATCGCGACCATCGGTGCGCAGGGGCTCGTCACCGTGCTGCTGCGCACCCAGTTCCACCTGAACATCTACGAGAACGGCGTGTGGCTCTACACCGTGCCCGGCCTGATCCTCCCGTACCTCTACTTCCAGATCCCGCTGATGGTCATCACGTTCCTCCCGGCGCTGGAGGGCCTGCGCCCGCAGTGGCTGGAGGCGACCGCGACCCTCGGCGGCAGCCGCTGGACCTACTGGACGCGTGTGGGCGGCCCCATCCTGCTCCCGTCGTTCCTCGGCAGCCTGCTGCTGCTGTTCGCCAACGCCTTCTCGTCGTACGCCACGGCGGCGGCGCTGGTCGGCCAGGCCAACAACATCGTCTCGCTCCAGATCCGTCAGGCGCTGATCAGCGAGACCGTGCTCGGCCGTTCCAACCTCGCCGGGGCGATGGCGCTCGGGATGCTCGTCGTCATGGTCGTCGTCATGCTCGCCTACTCGGCGCTCGTGCGCCGCACCGCGCGGTGGCAGCGATGAGCCGCCGCACCGCGCAGCTGCGCCTCGGACCCGGCCCGGTCGCGAAGACCGTCATCTGGACGCTGCTCGGCCTCTTCTTCCTCATCCCGCTGCTGTCGATGCTGGAGTTCACCCTCCGCACCGCCAAGCCGGGCGTCTACAGCTTCGACCGCTGGGAGGCGGTGTTCAGCGGGGAGACGACCCGGTACGACCGGGTGTACCAGGGGCTCGGCAACTCGCTCGTGCTGGCCGCGGTGACGGTCGCGATCGTGCTGCTCGTGCTCCTGCCGACGATGGTGCTCGTCGAGCTGCGGTTCGCGCACCTGCGGCGGCTGCTGGAGGCGGTCTGCCTGCTCCCGATCATGATCCCGGCCATCGTGATGGTCGTCGGCCTCGCGCCGACGTACGCCGTGGTGACGCAGATCTTCGGCTCGGGGTCGTGGACGCTCGCCTTCGCGTACGGCATCACCGTGCTGCCGTACGCCTATCGCGCCATCCAGAGCAACGTCGCCGCGGTCGACCTGGTCACCCTCAGCGAGGCGGCCCGGTCGCTCGGTGCCGGCTGGTGGACCGTGTTCTGGCGCGCCATCGTGCCGAACCTCCGGCGCGGCATCCTGGCGGCCTCCGCCCTCTCCGTCGCCGTGGTGCTGGGGGAGTTCACCATCGCGTCGCTGCTCAGCCGGGTCAATCTGCAGACCTCGCTCCTGCTGATCTCGCAGTCCGACCCGTTCGTCGCGGTCATCTTCGCGCTGCTCGCGCTGGTGTTCGCGTTCGTCCTCCTCGTCGTCGTCGACCGCCTCGTCGCGGCCCGCCGGCGCGTCTCGAAAGGCTAGGAATGTCCGCTCTCCCCTCGTCCGCCGTCGCCGACGTCGACGCACCGACCCTGTACGCGGCCGGCCACGGCAGCACCGTCGAGCTGCGCGGGCTCGTCCGCGACTTCGGCGGCGGCGTCGGCCTGAACGGCCTCGATCTCGCCGCAGAGCCCGGTGAGCTCATCGCGCTGCTCGGGCCGAGCGGCTGCGGCAAGACCACCGCGTTGCGCGCCCTCGCCGGCCTCGAGCGGGTGGACACCGGCAGCATCCTGGTCGACGGCCGCGACGTCACCGACGAGCCGGCGAACCGGCGCGACCTCGGCATGGTGTTCCAGTCGTACTCGCTGTTCCCGCACCTCACCTCCGCCCAGAACGTGGAGTTCGGGCTGCGGATGCGCAAGGTGCCCGCCGCCGAGCGCCGCCGGCGGGCCGTGGAGGCGCTCGAGCTCGTCGGCCTCGGCCAGCACGGCGGTCGCTACGCCCACCAGCTCTCCGGCGGTCAGCAGCAGCGCGTCGCGCTCGCCCGCGCCCTCGTCACCCGGCCGCGCGTGCTCCTGCTCGACGAGCCGCTCTCGGCGCTGGACGCGAAGGTGCGGGTGCAGTTGCGGGAGGAGATCCGCCGCATCCAGACCGAGCTCGGCATCACGACGTTCTTCGTCACGCACGATCAGGAGGAGGCGCTCGCGGTCGCGGACCGCGTCGCCGTCATGCGGGCGGGCGTCATCGAGCAGATCGGGAGGCCGGAGGAGCTCTACCGGCGCCCGGTCTCGTCGTTCGTCGCCGAGTTCGTCGGCCTGACCAACCGGATCCCGGCCACGGTCGCGAGCGGTCGCCTCACCGTGCTCGGCCACGACGTCCCGCTCGCGGCCCCGTCGGGCGACGGACCGGTCACGGCGTACATCCGCCCGGAGGACGTGCTGCTCGCCGCCTCGGGCCTGCCGGGGGAGGTGCTGACCTCGAGCTTCCTCGGCGCCCTGCGTCGCACGGCCGTGCGCCTGGCGGACGGGACGGAGCTGTCGGTGCAGCACGCGGCCGGCGACGTGCTCGTCACCGGCGACCGCGTGCACGTCGCGCTCAGCGGCGCGCCGGCCACCGTCTCGCCGGCCTCCGCCCCGGCCGCCTGAGCCC
>JAEWDJ010000298.1 GCA_023390155.1 Actinomycetes bacterium
GCTCAGCCGGCCGCGCCCGCCCAGGTCAGCACCCGCAGGGCGCGGAGGGTCTGCCAGCGGCTCGGCTCGCCGCCCTCTTCCATGGTGAGCTGCGACCGGCCCGGGACGGCGGCCTCCATGCTCCACCGCCCGTCGGCGCCGCGCTTGCTCGCGACGAGCGTGACCGCCTCCGCCACCCGGGCATCCGGGGGCACGCCCGCCGCCCGCAGGTGGTCGAGGCCGCGCAGCACGTCGTAGCGCCACGAGGTGGGGAAGCGGAATGTCAGCCAGTCCTCGTCGACGACGGCGCCGTCGCGCTTGCGGCGGAGCAGGGAGCGCTCCAGCAGGTAGGCGTGGCCGCGGGCGATCGCGGCGGAGACGTCCACCCGGCCGTCGCGGGGACCGTCTGCGTCGCGATACGCGACCAGTCCCTCCAGCGCGCAGATCGTGGAGTGGAAGGAGCCGGGCGAGGTGCGGTCGCGGGCATAGCAGTTCCAGCCTCCGTCGTCCTGCTGGTCGGCGAGCAGCAGCCGGACGATGCGCTCGCTCGCGGACCCGAACGCCGCCCCGGCGACGAGCACCCGGCCGTTGATGCACGGCTCGACCTCGCCCTCGAAGAACGGCGAGTGCCCCCACTCCTCGCCCCAGTCGACCCCCGAGCGCACCCGGTCGAGCGCGGCCGCCATCCGCGGTCCCGTGGGCTCGGCGCCGAGCGTCGCGAGGAGCAGGAGGGTGTCGTCGGTCGCATCCCGGTCCTCGGGCTTCCAGACCGCGCCGCCCCAGGTGCCGGCCGCGTCCTGCGCGTCGAGCAGCGCCGCACCCCAGCCCGTGGAATCCACGGCCGCCCGATCCGCCGCCCACGCGCCGGGCGGCTCCTCCAGCAGGTCGCGGCGGGTCTGCCACCGGATCGAGGGATCGCCGTCGAGGAGCCATCGGATCACGTCCACGGCGCACACGCTACCCCGCGAAGGACTGCGTCCCCAGCACGCCCAGCAACGCGAGCTTGTCGGCCGTCTCGGTGTGCGGCGGGGCGGTGAGCACGAGGAGACACTGCGAGAGGTCCTCGGTGAACAGCGCCTGGCAGTCCAGCTCCAGGGCGCCCAGCTCGGGATGCAGGAGCGTCTTGTGGTCCTCGAACCGGCGGGCGACCTCGTGCCGCTCCCACAGCCGCGCGAACTCGGGGCTCTCCTCGAGCAGCGCGCGCACGAGCTCGCCCGCGCGCGAGCGCTCGCCCAGCGCGCCGTACGCATCCCGGAGCGAGGCGACCTGGGCTCGGCTCTGCCGCTCCCGGTCGCCCTCCGGGTACATCGACCGGGCGGTCTCGGGGTGCACGAACCAGCGGTAGTACTCGCTGCGCTCCAGCCCGGTGAAGCCGGAGCGGTCGCCAGCAGCGCCACGGCCATCCGGTTCTGCACCAGGGTCTCGCCGAGATTCGACAGCACCAGCGCCGGGGTGTCCTCCAGCCGGTCCAGCACGCGCAGGAGCGCAGGAGGGACGTGCGCACCGCCGATCCGGTCGGGGGTGTTGTGCCCGGCGATCCGGTACAGATAGTCGCGCTCGTCGGCGCTGAGGCGGAGCGCGCGGGCGAGGCTCGCCAGCATCTGCTCGCTCGGCTGCGGACCGCGCTGCTGCTCCAGCCGCGTGTAGTAGTCGGCGGACATCGCGGCCAGCAGGGCGACCTCCTCCCGCCGCAGTCCGGGCGCCCGGCGGCGCGCGCCGGCGGCCAGTCCGACGTCGGACGGCTGGAGGGTCTCGCGGTGGCGGCGGAGGAAGTCGGCGAGGGCGGCGCGGTCCATCCCTCCATCATGCGGGCTGCGCCGCCGGCGAACCAGGGATCGCGGATCCCCCGATGAGCGGGTCTCTCCCGCGCCCGCTGGAGCGGGTGGAGGCTGTGGGCATGGACATCACAGGGAACACCGTCTTCATCCCCGGCGCGACCAGCGGCATCGGACTGGCCCTCGCCGTCGCCCTCCACGAGCGCGGCAACACCGTCGTCGTCGGCGGCCGCCGCACCGAGCTGCTCGATCGGATCGCCGCCGAGCACCCCGGCATCGACACCGTGCGCATCGACACGGCCGACGCGGACAGCATCCGCACCGCCTCCGCCGAGGTGCTGGAGCGCCACCCCGAGCTCAACGTGCTCGTCGCCATGGCCGGCATCATGCGGGTGGAGGACTGGCGCACCCCGGCCGGGTTCCTCGCCAGCGCCGAGGCCACGGTCACCACCAACCTGCTCGGACCCATCCGACTCATCGGCGCGTTCGTCGAGCACCTGCAGACGCGCCCCGACGCGACCATCGTCACCGTCTCGTCCGGCCTGGCGTTCACGCCCCTCGCGGTCACCCCCAGCTACAACGCGACCAAGGCGGCCATCCACATGCTCAGCGAGAGCCTCCGCCTCCAGCTCGCCGGCACCTCCGTGCGCGTGCAGGAGCTCGAGCCGCCGGCCGTGCGCACGGGCCTGCTGCCCGGGCAGGAGGTGAGCGAGTTCGCCATGCCGCTCGACGAGTTCGTCGCCGAGGTGATGACGATCATCGAGACCCAGCCCGAGGCCACCGAGCTTCAGGTCGAGCGCGTCAAGTTCCTCCGCTACGGCGAGGCCCGCGGCGACTACGCCCAGGTCGTCGCGACCCTCAACGCCGCCGACCCCCACGCGCGCGCCGCCGCCGCTGCTCCTTCCGCCGCCTGACCCGCGCCCGCGCCCCGCGCCTCCCGCGCCCC
>JAEWDJ010000358.1 GCA_023390155.1 Actinomycetes bacterium
CGCCGACCGCGAGCACGGCGAGCGTCGCGTCGGCGCTCTGCGGCGAGCGGATCGCCACGTTCCACGGCCGTCCGTCGCCCGGACTCCCCGACACGGCGACATCCCCGCCCGCGTTCAGGCAGTAGTCCCGCAGCCCCGCCGCCGCCAGCTCGCTCGCAGCGCGGTCGGCCGCCCATCCCTTCACCACCCCGTCGAGGTCCCAGTCGCCGCCCGGACGCCGCACGCGGAAGGCGCCGCCCGACGCCTCCGCCATCGCCGAACCGAGGGCGACCGCCTCTAGAAACTCCGCGCTCGCCGCCGCGAGATCGCCGCCCGCCGCATTGACCCGACTGAGCTCGCTGTCGGGGCGATACCGGCTGAAGCGCCGGTCCGCCTCCCGCAGCACATCGAACGCCCGCTCGGCCGCCGCCTCCGTGATCGCGCCGTCGACCGCGTCGCGCACGTCGATCGACATCGGGATGCCCATGACCGTCTCGAGGAACCTCATCGCTGGTCGATCGCCGACTGCACGGACTGCATGTAGCCCTCCGAGGTGTACGTCGCACCCGAGACCGTGTCGATGCTCGCCGACTGGGAGGCCAGCACCTCCTGCTCCAGGATGGGGAGCGCCCGCTGGTTGATCTCGATGTCGCGCCCGTCCCGGCTCGGCGACTGGACGGTGTCCACCGCCGTGATGGTGGAGCCCGAGAACGTGACTTTCACCTGCACCGCGCCGTAGCGGGTCTCGACGGCGGTGCCCGTGATCGTCGTGGTGCCGGTGGAGGGGGTGGAGGATCCGCTCGAGCCGGAGGTCCCGCTCGACGTGCCGGCGGACGTGTCGTCCGAGGGGGACGAACCGGACGAACCGGACGATCCCGTCGACCCGGACGACCCCGTCCCCTCGCCCGACGACGCCGCCGACGACGTCGTCCCCGTGCTCGCCGACGTCGAGGCCGACGCCACGGTCGTCGCCTCGCCGATCCCGTACAGCTTCAGCCCCACGGTGGAGCCCATGACCACGAGGATCACGGTGAAGAGGATGGTGCCGCGCCAGTTCTTGCTGTTCATGACATGCTCAGTTCTTCTCGGTGGATGAAGCGTCGGGGCATCCGCAGCTCCCGCAGCGACGCCTCGACCCGGTCGGCCATCGCCTCGGGGCCGCAGAGGAAGGCCTCCCAGTCGTGGAGGTCGGGGATGATCCGCTGCAGCGAGCCAGGGCCCAGCGGGTCGTAGCCGAGCTCGGCGCGGCGCCCGACGAGCGGGACGACGGTGACGCCCGGCATCGCCTGCAGCTCGCCCAGCAGCGCCAGCTGCTCGGGGCTGCTCACGCGGTAGAGCACCACCGGCCGCCCGCCGCGCAGCATGAGCTCCTCCGCGAGCGCCCGGATCGGCCCGATCCCCGCGCCGCCGGCGACCAGGAGGATGCGGGCCCGGCTCGCTCGGTCGGCCGTGAAGTGCCCGAACGGCCCCTCGGTGAAGACCAGGGTGCCCGGGCGCAGCGCGGCGAGCCGGCTCGAGTGGTCGCCGAGCGCGCCGACCGTGATGCGCAGGTGCCCGTTCGCCGGGACCGTCGACACCGAGTAGGGGTGCGCGGTGCCCAGGTGCCCGCGGGCGACGAAGCGGAACAGGAGGAAGGTGCCGGCCCGCACCCCCAGCCGGTCGACCCGCGGGCCGGCCAGCCAGACGCTGGTGAGTCCGCGCGCCTCCGGCACGACGGCCACCACGCGCATCCGTCCCCGCCACGCGTCCGCGCCCGGCAGGAGGAACCGCCAGGTCAGCACGGCGGCCGCCGTCCCCAGGTAGAGGGCGATCCACAGCACACGGTTGACGGGGGAGGAGACGAAGTGCGCCCCGCCGCTCAACTGGTGGAAGAAGGTCAGGAAGATCGCGACGTAGGTCGTCACGTGCAGCCAGTACCAGACCTCGTACGAGAGCCGCTCGCGGATCAGCCGCGCGCTGCTCAGCCCCACCGCGAGGAACGCGATCGTGCCCACGAGCGCCGTGACCATGTCCGGGTACGACTGCAGGATCGACACGAACTCGTCCCACGGCGGATTGCGGCTGACGAGCTCGCCGCCCACGACCAGCAGCAGCACATGCGCCACGATCAGCAGGATGACCGAGGTGCCGAGCGACCGGTGCCACGACACCAGCTTGTCCAGCCCGACGGCGTTCTCGAACCACGGCACCCGCGCGATCAGCAGCAGCTGCACGCACACCAGCAGCCCGCCGACCATCCCGCTCAGCTCGCCGAGCGAGGTCAGCGCGCTCGCCGGAGTGGCGGCGAACCCGGCAGGCACGCTGAGCCACCACATCGCGAGCACTCCCACGACGCTCGCGGCCAGCACGACCCGAACCGTCCGCGAGCCGCGCCGGTGTCGCGCCGCGCCGGATTCCCGCACCCGCGTCCGTCGCGTCGGCGCTGCCGCCGCCGGAGCCCATGTCTCTGCCATGCCTCCACGATGCCCGCGGATTCTTTCCGCATTCTTACGGGGGCTGGGAGGACGCTATGGGGAGGGTATGGGGTTGCGGTGCGGGCAGCGAGCCGCCCGGTTTTCAGTCGATCCGCTGGAGTTCAGGCAGCCGCCACGACTGGTCGAACCACGGCTCGAGCGGCCCGTACAGACGCACTATCGGGAACCACGACTTGCCCGGGAGGGTGGGGATCCAGTTCGTCTCGCCGCCCTCCGGCGCCGTGGGGCCGAACCGCAGCACCACCGAGCCGTCGTCCTCGGCGGCGAGCGTGCCCGACAGGCTCGACAGCGCTGGATAATCGGTGGACTGCAGGAGGGACCGGGTCTGCGTGTCGTACACGTCCACCGACCAGAAGTTCTTCGCCGGCGGGTTCGGCGGGATGCGCAGCGAGTACGCGCGCGACCCGTCCAGCACGTGCCCGTCGGCGTCTTCCGCGGTGTAGGCGTAGGCCGAGCCCGCTCCGACCTGTGCGTGCGCCATGGCCGGCGTGATCACGGTGGCGAAGTAGTGGAACAGGGTGCGGGCGTCGAGCAGGCGGGCGCCGTCGCGGAGGAACTCGTACGACCCGCCGACGAAGGCCTGCTTCCACGACGACCCCTCCCAGTAGAAGGACTCCGGGTCGCGCGGCTTGTAGACCAGCGCGCGCGACATGCCGGCGGCGATGCGCGCACCCTGGTCGAGGATGCGGCGTCTCCGCTCATCGGGTCGGAAGGGGGTCCCGTGCACGAGGCCGATCGCGGCGAGCAGCCCCGCCCGCTCCGGGTCGAGCGCGGTGACCGGCTCCTCCTGCACCAACTCGTCGATCTCCTCGAAGAAGCTGAAGTCATTGGCGTGGACCGTGTTCTGCGGCACGGAAGCGATGTTGACGAACGTCGTCTCGCGCGGCGCATCCGCCTCGCTCAGCGGGTAGATGCGGGTCTGCTTCATGGCCGGCACGCCGCCGAGTGCCCGGAGCACGACCCAGTTCGTGAACGTGGGGGACTCGAACGTGTAGTACCCCTCGGGCCGCTCGCCCTCCCATCCCGGCGGGAGGAAGAGGTACTTCCCGCCCTCCCCGCGGTCGGGGCCGGGGATGCCCATGTCGGTGACGTACCGGAACCAGAAGTCGTCGACGACGCACAGCGACTGCGGCGGCGACTCGATGACGGTCGGACCCCAGGCTTTCAGATCGAGGAACGTCGTGCCGTAGGTCGTCTCGGTGTTGGGCGTCAGGAAGAACGACCCCGAGTTCGCCCGCGGATCCGTGTACCCGACCACATCCGGCCGGTCGACCCCCGCCGTCCGCAGCCCGCGCCGCATCGCGACCAGGGACGCGCCCGGCACGGCCGACAGGAAGGCCTCGATCGCGCGCACGAGGTCGAGCGCATCGTAGATGCCGGCGATGGAGTCCGCCTTCGGCACCCCGTCGAAGAACTCCCACGTGCCGAACGGCGTCGCCAGCGAATCGGGCGTCGCCAGCCGCTCCTCCTCCGCCGCCAGCTGCTCCGTCGTGATCCCTGCGCCCGGCTCGCCCTCGATGGCCATACCCGTCTCCCCTCGGTCGGTTCACGCCACAGCCTGGCCGATGGGCCTCGGCCGCGTCGAGACCCGATCGCCCGCTGCGGCGCCCACGTGAACTCGGCGACGAGGTTCGCTCCCGGCCGCGGAGGGTGTGATGCGGGAGTATCCGGCGCGGCCGCTCTAGCGCTGCAGCGCGGCCACCTTCGCCGCGACGTCGATCACCGCATCCACGGGGATGCGCGTGTCGGCCGACGCGGACAGCAGCGTGCCCGTGGCGACGACGGTCACGGAACCGTGCGGAGAGAGGAGCTGCACGGAGCCGACCTCGCCGAGCGTCGTGCCGCTGCCCAGGACGAGGATGCGGCCACCCAGGGAGGCGGCGCGCGGGTCGTCCGTCGCTCCGGAGAGCGTGGCGAGTTCCTCGGGCGTCCAGGCGGTGTCGTCGACGGTGATGCCGATGCTCGCATAGTCCTCGAGGGCCGTTGAGGTCGACGCGACCGCGCCGTTGATCCAGACGCAGGTGGTGCCCGTGTCGTCCTCGGAGGAGTCCTCCGCGGAGAAGCTGAACGCGCCGGTGATCGGGGCGGCGAGCGGCTGGAGCTGTGCGCAGGGGATGGCGGCCGTGGCCGGCGAGGTGGTGGCGGCCCCGGACGGCCGACCGGAGGCCACGGGGTCTGTCGCGGCGCACCCGGCGAGGAGCGCTGAGGCGGCGAGCAGCGTCCCGCATCCCACACTGATACGTCGAATCGAAAGCATGAGTTTCATCCAAGCACATCAGTGGTGGACCGTTGCCCGTTCCGGCTCCGAACCCCACCCGTTTGCGACATAACCGATTATCGATTATCGTAGCCGCAGGCGCCACGGAGGTCGTGCGCAGGAGAGGATCAAAGATGATCAAGAGGCGAACCATGATCGCGGTCGGCGCCCTCGCGGCTGTCGGCCTGGGGCTGAGCGGCTGCGCCGCCGGCGGGGCGGGAGAGGGCGACGGCGGCAAGCAGACCGTGAGCCTGCTCGTCAACGTCACCCCGAACCTGACCGAGGAGTGGTGGAACGAGCTGGTGAAGCCGTTCGAGAAGGCCAACCCGGACATCGACGTGAAGATCACGAACCCGGGCGCGGAGGGCGTGGCCGCCGCGGTGCCGCGGCTGCTGGCCGCGGGCGAGGCGCCCGACGTGGTCGAGTCGCTGCCGCCGTCGACCGAGCTCGCCCCCGAGCTGGTCGACCTGTCGAAGTACAAGTGGGCCACGGAGGCTCCGCTGGCCGAGCAGTACACGATCGACGGCAAGTACTACATGGCGGGCATCGGCCTGCAGCTGCAGAGCCTGTGGTTCTACAACAAGGACGCGTTCGCGGCCGCCGGCATCAGCGAGACGCCGACCACGGTCGAGGAGCTCTCCGACGACCTGGCCAAGCTGAAGAAGGCGGGCTGGACGGGCATCCAGACCGGTGGCGACTGGATGTCGAGCTACGCGCTGCAGACGGTCGGGCTGCCGACCGTGGTGGGCGAGCACCCCGACTGGTACCAGAAGATGAGCGCCGGAAAGCTCACCTTCAGCAAGACCTACGGCGACTCGGTCGACGAGTACGCGGACTGGATCTCGAAGGGCTACGTCAACGACGACGCCCTCGGCATCAAGTACGCGGACGCGGAGCAGAACTTCCTCGCGGGCAAGTCGGCGCTGTACCCGATGGGCAGCTGGTTCGTCGCGAGCGAGGCCGCGGCGACCGACCCCGCGAAGATCGGCGTGTTCCGTGCCCCGGCGTTCGACGGCGTGAAGCAGCCCGCCATGGGCGCGAACATCGCGAGCCCGTACGTGATCATGAAGGAGTCGAAGCACCAGGAGGCCTCGGCGAAGCTGGTGGAGTACCTGGTCACCGACAAGGCGGCCATCCTCGACCAGCTGAAGGTCGACGGCAACTACCGCTCCGGCTACGAGTACGACACGACCGAGCTCGGCAAGGAGCTGCTGAAGATCGTGACCGACACCCCGGACGACGCATACACGCCGACCGGCCAGGGCTACGGCGAGCGCACCCTCCCGTCTGGCTACTCGACCGAGATCAACGCGCAGACGCAGGCGCTGCTGGGCGGCACGGCCCCCGGCGACGTCAACAAGGCGATGGACGCCTGGTTCAGCGCCAACATCAAGTGACGGGAGGCGGTCGCGGCGGCTCCTGTCGCCGCGGCCGCCCGCCCGCCCGGTCCACCACGAGAAGACGACGGAGTCAGAGCTCATGCTGATCGACAACCCGGCGGCCAGACCGCCGGCCACACGGGTGCGGGGTGCGGAGCCCCCGCGCCGGAAGCCCGCGAACTGGGGCGACCGGATCGCCGGGTTCGTGATGGCGGCGCCGGCCGTCGTCGTGTTCCTCGCGATGTTCATCGTCCCGATGATCCTGGCGTTCGTGCTGAGCCTCACCGACTGGAACGGCTACAGCCTCCGGTTCGACTTCATCGGCTTCGAGAACTACCAGTTCGCGTTCCGCAACCCGCGCACCATCGACGCGGCGATCTTCACGGCGACGGTCGCGGTGGCGGGCACGATCCTCTGCAACGGCTTCGGGCTGGCGCTGGCGGCGCTGATCTCGGGGCCCGGGCGGGCCAACACGGTCCTGCGCACGATCTTCTTCTACCCGTACATCATCAGTGCCCTGATCATCGGGTTCCTCTGGTCGGCGCTGCTGTCACCGCACGGCGCGGTCAACTCGCTGCTCGGCGTGATCGGCATCGCGCCCGTGCCGTTCCTGACCGACCCGACGTTCGCGAAGACGACCATCGTGCTCACCATCGTGTGGGCGCACTTCGGCTTCAACATGATCCTCTACATCGCCGGCATCAAGTCGGTGCCGACGGAGTTCTACGAGGCGGCCACCGTCGACGGCGCGAGCCGCTGGCAGCAGTTCCGCAACGTCACGGTCCCGATGATCGCGCCGGTCGTGACGGTGAACCTCGTGCTGACCCTGGTCGGGCTGCTCAAGGTCTACGACGTGGTGCTCGCGCTGACGGACGGCGGCCCGGCCGCCTCCACCCAGACGATCGTGTACCAGATCCTCAAGGACTCGTTCGCCCAGTCGAAGCTGGGCCTCGGGGCCGCGCAGTCCGTCGTGCTGCTCATCATCACCGCCGCGATCGGTCTCGCGGTGACGTTCGCCCGTCGGGGCGCCGAGCGGAAGGTGACCGACTGATGACGACCCCCCTGCAGGACACGCCCAACCTCGGGGCGGAGGTGCTGCTCGCCGAGCCGGTCGACCCGCGGTCCGAGCGCGGCTCGTCTCGCCGCCCCTCCGGC
>JAEWDJ010000356.1 GCA_023390155.1 Actinomycetes bacterium
CCTGCGAGCGGGCCTCGGCGAGCGCGCCGGGAGCAGCGGGGGCGCTGATCCCGCAGCGCACCGGCACCCGCTCGTCGGTCGCGGCCACGACCACGCGCTCGCTCCACGCGGCGACGGCCTCGGGCGCGATGACCACCACCACGTCGCCGTCGAGCATCCCCGCGACGGGCGGCAGCTCCAGCTCCTCGAGCCAGTCGAGTGCCTTCGTCTCGAGCACGACCGCGCGCGAGCGGGACTTGACGATGCAGACGACGAGCTCGCCTCCGGTGAGACCCCAGCGCGCCGCGACGGAGCGGGCGAGCGGTGCGGGAGCGTTCAGCAGCACCTCGACGACGTCCTGCCGGGCGAGCTGCTCCAGCCGGGCGTCCCGCTGCGGGAAGTAGGTGAGGTCGAGCAGGGCGGCGGCCTGAGTGGCCAGGTCGCGCGTGCGGCTCGTCACGCCGCGCCGGGCCGAGACGACCAGCGTCGCCCGCGGATCCTCCGCCCGACCGACGGGGAAGGTCTGCAGCTCGGGAGTGCGCTGGCGACGGCTGCGCTGCGTTGCCGCCGTGATGGCGTCGTCGATGTGGATGCGCCCGGCGCCGACCGCCGCGATCGGCTCGCCGTAGCGGTCCACCAGCACCGCCCAGCCGTTCAGGAGGCGCGAGAGCGTCGTGACGATGCCCTCGGTGCCGCCGCGCCGGGCCGCGAGGGTCAGCGAGATGATGCCGCTCGAGACGAGCCGCGCCTCGGCGGCGTCGACGCTGGAGGAGGGACCGGCCTCCATCGCCTCTCCTCTCCCGGGCCGCGCGGCGGCGGTACGACGTTTCGGCGTGCGCGGCGCGGGCGGGTGGACGAAACGTCGGGTATCCCGTGCCGAGCACGGCTCATAGCATTTCCACCATCGTAATGACGCGCCCCGAACCCCTGAGGAACACGCAGTGAAAGCCATCGTCTTCGACAGCACCGACAGCTCCATCGAGTACACCGACGTCGATCTCGCCGAGCCCGGCCCCGGCGAGGTGCGGGTGCGCATCGCCGCCGCCGGCGTCTGCCACTCCGACCTCCACGTGCGCCGCAACGAGTGGGACGCGCCGTCCCCACTGGTGATGGGCCACGAGGGCTCCGGCGTCGTCACGGCCGTCGGCCCGGGCGTCTCCACGCTGGCCGAGGGCGACCACGTCGTGCTCTCCTGGGTCGCTCCGTGCAACGAGTGCCGCTACTGCCTGGCCGGCCACGAGGCCCGCTGCCAGGTCGCCGCGAACGTCGTCGCGCCGAACGGCGTGCTGCAGGACGGCACCTCCCGCCTCTCCGTCGACGGAGAGCGCATCCACCACTACCTCGGCGTCTCCTCCTTCGCCGAGGAGGCCGTGGTCCCGGCCTCCGGCGCCATCAAGGTCCGCGACGACGCACCGCTCGACGTGATCGCGCTCGTCGGCTGCGCGGTCGCCACCGGCGTCGGCGCGGTCACGAACACGGCCGCCGTCGAGCCCGGCTCGATCGTCGTCGTGATCGGCTGCGGCGGGGTCGGCCTCTCCGTCATCCAGGGCGCGCGCCTCGCCGGCGCCTCCCGCATCGTCGCGGTCGACGTGCGCGCCGAGGAGACCGCCCTCGCCCGCCGCCTCGGCGCGACCGACGAGATCGACGCCTCCAAGCAGGACGCCGTCGAAGCGCTCCACGAGATCCTCCCCGACGGCGTCGACTACGCGTTCGACGCCATCGGCAACACCGCCACCACCGAGCAGGCCATCCGCATGCTCGGCCTCGGCGGGGCCGCCGTCATCGTCGGCCTGCCCCCGACAGGCGCCCGCGCCTCGTTCGAGCCGCTCGTGCTCGCCGAGGCCGACCAGCGCATCCTCGGCTCCAACTACGGAAGCGTGCGGCCGTCGATCGACATCCCCGCGCTCGTCGACCGCTACATGGACGGCGACCTGGAGCTCGACCTGCTCGTCAGCGGACGCCGCCCGCTCGCCGAGGCCGAGCAGGCGCTCGACGCCCTGCAGGAGGGCACCGCGCTGCGCACGCTGCTCATCCCCTGAGCCGCGACGCGCGCGGCCCGCACCACCGATCCTCCCCCTCTTCCCCGTCCTCTTCCCCCGAAAGGCAGGACACCGTTGTCTTCGACCGAAACCACGTCCCCGGCGCGCCCGGCGGCGAGTGAGAGCGGCCTGCGCCGCGGCGCCATGGGCGGCGCCGAGCTCGTCGCGCAGGCCATCGCCAACATCGCCCCCTCCGCCGTCATCGCGTTCACCGCCGCCGCCATCTTCGTCACGGCGGGCAAGGGCACCTGGCTGTCGTTCGCCCTGGCGACCGTCGTCATCCTGGCGGTCGGCTACTGCATCTCGCAGTTCGCCAAGCGCCGGGCCTCCGCCGGCTCGCTCTACAACTACGCAGCGGCCGGCCTCGGACCGTTCGGCGCGTTCCTCACCGGGCTCACCCTGGTGATCGGCTGCTTCGGCATCGCGGCCGGCTCGCTCAGCGGTGCGGTCATCCACATGGGCGCGTTCCTCAACCAGGTGGGCGTGCCCATCGGCGGGACGGCCGGGCAGATCCTGCTCGCGGTGGTGCTGGGCGGCCTCGCCGCGCTCTTCACCGTGTGGGGCGTGCGCGTCTCGGCCCGCGTCTCCCTGGTGCTCGAGATCGTCTCGGTGACGATCATCACCATCCTCCTCATCATCGCCCTGGCCAACGCCGGCCCGGCGGCCTTCGACCCGTCGCAGTTCACGCTGGAGGGCGTGGAGCCGCAGGGCGTCGCCATCGGCATGGTGCTCGCCATCCTCGGCTTCGTCGGCTTCTCCAGCGCCGACGCGCTGGGCCGGGAGGCGCGCAACCCGTTCAAGGCCATCCCGCGCGCCATCATGTGGAGCGCCCTCGGCGTCGGCGTGCTCTACGTCTTCGCCGCCTACACGCAGGTCGTCGTGCTCGGCGACGGGCTGGGCGAGTCGGTCAGCCCGCTGGACGACATCGCCACGGTGATCGGCCTGCCCAGCTGGGTCAACCCGGTCCTGAACCTCGGCATCGCCGCCTCCTTCTTCGCCGTCGTCGTCGCGCCGCTCAACGTCATCGGCCGCATCGTCTACGTGATGGGCAAGGAGGGCGTGGCCCCGCGGTACCTCGGCACCACGCACGGCAAGCTGCTGACCCCGCACCGCGCGCTGCTCGTCTTCGCGCCCCTGGTCATCCTCGTCCCGGTGGTGCTCTACCTGTTCGGCGTGGACGCGAACGACGTGCTGGTCTGGGTCGACACCTTCGGCACGTTCGGCTACATGGTCGCCTACGCGGCCGTCGCGATCGCCGCGCCCATCTTCCTGCGCCGCGCGGGCGTCAAGAACTGGCTCGTCTGGCCGTGCGTGGTCATCGCGGTCGGCGGGATGGCGTACGTCTTCTGGGTGAACGTCGTGCCGATTCCGGCCTTCCCGCTCAACATCATCCCGCTGCTGTTCCTCGTCGCCGTCATCGCCGGCGTGGCCCGCTACGTGTGGGTCAGGAAGAACCGCCCGGACGTCATCGACGCCATCGGCTCCACCGAGACGGACGTCCTGGAGGGCATCGGCTGACGCTCCTCCTTCCCGAGACCTCGGTATCCCCCAACCGAGGAGGCCCCGCCCGGTCGACCGTTCACGGTCCCGGGCGGGGCTTCTCGTTGCGCCGATCGCGGGCGGCTAGTCCAGCAGGAGCGCCGGCTCCTCGATGATCGAGGCGACATCGGCCAGGAAGCGGGAGGCGACGTCGCCGTCGACCACACGGTGGTCGAAGGAGGCGCCGACGGTCGTGACGTAGCGCGGACGCACCTCGCCGTCCACGACCCAGGGCTTCTGCTTGATCGTGCCGAGGGCGACGATGCCGACCTCGCCCGGGTTGAGGATGGGCGTGCCGGTGTCCATCCCGAACACGCCGATGTTCGTGATCGTGATCGTGCCGCCGGCCATGTCGGAGGGCGGGGTCTTGCCCTCGCGGGCGACGAGGGTGAGCTGCTCGAGCGCCTTGGCGAGCTCGAGCAGGGTCATGCTCTGGGCCTCCTTGACGTTCGGCACGATGAGCCCGCGCGGGGTGGCGGCGGCGATGCCGAGGTTCACGTAGTGACGCACGATGATCTCCTCGTCGGTCCACGACGAGTTGACGGTCGGGTTGCGGCGCACGGCCCAGATGATCGCCTTGGCCACGATGAGCAGCGGGGAGACCTTGACCCCGACGAAGTCGGCCGAGTTCTTGAGGCGCTTGACGAACTCCATGGTGCGGGTCGCGTCCACGTCGACGAACAGGCTCACGTGCGGCGCCGAGAAGGCGCTCGTCGACATGGCGGTCGCGATGGCCTTGCGCACGCCCTTGACGGGGATGCGCTCCTCGCGGTCGTCCGGCCACTCCGGCGTCTGGATGTTGCGGAACACGCTCGCCTGCGTCGCCTCGCGCAGCACGGCGTCCCGGGTGACGTCGCCGATCGGGCCCGTCGGCGTCACCAGCGTGAGGTCGACGCCGAGGTCCTTGGCGAGCTTCCGGATCGGCGGCTTGGCGATCACGGGGGCGCCGGTCGCGGCGGCGTGGCCGGCCGGAGCC
>JAEWDJ010000359.1 GCA_023390155.1 Actinomycetes bacterium
CA
Organism: Actinomycetes bacterium; assembly: GCA_023390155.1. Lineage (GTDB taxonomy): Bacteria > Actinomycetota > Actinomycetes > Actinomycetales > Microbacteriaceae > Leifsonia. Next base: position 3 of record JAEWDJ010000359.1, read on the forward strand.
GCGCACCTCCCCGCGCCTCTCCACGGTGCACCAGCCGGCCGAGGGCCTCGGCCGGGCGGCCGTCGAATCGGTGCTCGAGCAGATCCGCACCGGGGACAATCGCGCGGGCAGCCAGCTGCTGGAGACCCCGATCGTGTGGCGCGAATCGGCGTGAGCCCGAGGGTTACTCCCGAATCCGCGAACCGTCAATCCCCCTGACACCCGCGCCCCACCGTGATCGTCGTGAGGCACACTATGAACATCATGGGAAAACTCCTCTACGGCGCAGGTCAGGAATACGACCTCGACGACCGCGTGCTGAGCCACGTCAAGCTCGCGATCGTCGCCAAGCTCCGCCGCCACGAGAGCTTCCTCCTGAACTGGGACGTCCCCGTCGAGCAGGGTTCCGGTCGCGTCTCCCTCTGGATCAGCCGCGAGGTCCCGCTGGCCTTCCAGTTCGCCGGCAGCCGCCCGCCCGCGATCAACTCGCAGTGGCTCGAGGCGCTCATGCACACCTCTCAGCGCACCGGCGGCATGGTCGTCATGCCGGAGGACCAGGTCGACTCGCACCTGCCCGGGTGAGGGCGGTTCCGCTCAGCGGAACATCATCTTCTCGTAGAGGGTGCGGCCGCTCACGCGGTCCGTCAGGTCGTCCAGTGCGATGTCCAGCACCAGGTCCGCGTTGAAGTCGTAGTACATCGGGTGCTCGCCCGCGTGCAGCACCTTCGCCAGCCCGTGGCGCGGCGTGCTCATGTCGAGCGACTCGATGAGCACCGGATCCGTCGCGGTCATCGTGATGGTGCCGCGCTCCGAGCGCCACACCCACTCCATCCGGGTCGGGTACGTCTGGTGCCCCGGCCCGTCCACCTCGCCGCTGGTCGTGAGGCGGAGCGGCAGGAGGTCGTCCGTGATCATGCGGTCGGCGGTCGCGAGGTAGAACGTCGGGATGTTGATCTCCCCCAGGCCGAAGAGGCCCTTCGTCGTCATCCGCACGTAGACCACCGTGTAGTCGCCGACGTGCGCCCGGCCCCAGTACCAGTGGTCGAGGAACGACCCCATGAGGTGGTTGCCCCAGTTGTGGTCGTGGTACGCGCTGCCGGTCAGCGTGCGGGTGGCGCCATCCTGCGTGATCGTCGCGGCCGCCGTGCCGTAGGGCACCGGCACGACCCAGGCCAGGAAGTGCGTGCGCGCCGAGTCGAAGTAGTTGATCCCGGCGCCCGGACGCCACGACGGCGCCGCGCGATCGATCGTCACGTCGGCCGTGATCCCCTCCGCCTCCACGTGGAGTTCGTAGCGATCGAGGTCGCCCGTCACGGTGTTCGGCCCGATCCGCACGTCGCACCGGTCGGTCGCCGCACGGAAGTCCGTCGCCTCGAACCGCGGCTCCAGGTGCAGCCGCGTCCCGTCGGCCAGCTGCCGGATGACGAGCACGGTCGGCGCGAGCGGCCCGGAGGGGTCCGTGTGCGGCTTGTTCGAGAACGTGACGACCAGCGTCGACCCGTCGTCGAACTGGCAGTCGAAATACCACCACTCGAACGTGCTGTCCGCCGTGGCCGCCGCGCGGTATCCGTCCTCCCACGGCTCCACCACCGGCGACAGCCCCAGCGCGGCCATCCCCTCCCGCTGGCCGGCGGCCATCCTCTCGCGGACCTCGGCGGTGTCGGGGATGTCGTGAGCGCTCATGCGCCCACCCTCGCGTCCGCGGCGCGGGCGAGCAAGAACCGCAACCGGGGGGCGAAGCGGCCGGAGAAGCGATCGTGAGAGGCGTCTCATGTTCGTAACAAACGTCCGATACGGTGTGATCCACCGAATGTTCACGCGCGCATGCAACAGGCGTGCGTGACGGCGACGATCCTCGCAACGAAACCCCGCCACGCGGCGTACGCACCTCCCTGCACCATCCCGCGCGCTCGCCGAGCCCGCGGCACGAAGCGTTCCTTGGAGGACCACAGTTGGAAACCCGGACCATCTCACCCCGGAGGCGGCGGATCTCCCGCTCCCTCGCCGCCCTCACCGCCGCCGCGCTCGTCGGCGCGGCACAGATCCCGCTCGCGGGCTCCGCTGTCGCTGCGGACGGCGCACCCGGCTCGACGGCGATCGGCGACTCCCTCTTCCGCGGCATCGGCAACGGCGGATACGACGTGAAGCACTACGACGTCGCCCTCGCCTTCAACGCCGACAAGTCGATCACCGCGACGACCGTCGTCAGCGCAACCGCCGCCCAGGCGCTCTCGTCGTTCTCGCTCGACTTCGAGGGCCCCACCGTCTCCTCCGTGCTGGTCAACGGCTCGCCGGCGGCCTTCACGCGCACGAGCGACCCGAGCAACAGCTCGTACAAGCTCGTCGTGACGCCGACGGCGACGATCACCGGCGATTTCACGGTCGCCGTCGCCTACGCCGGCACCCCGGTCACCCACGTCGACCCCGACGGGTCGAGCGAGGGCTGGGTGTCCACCTCGGACGGGGCCACCGCGCTCGGCCAGCCGGTCGGGAACATGACCTGGCTGCCGAGCAACAACACGCCCGCCGACAAGGCGACCTACGACATCACGATCGACGCCCCCACCACGATCGACGGTGTCTCGGCCGCCGCCGTCAGCAACGGGGAGCTCGTCGCCAAGACGCCGAGCGGCGACGGCACCCGCACCTCCTGGCACTGGCGCCAGAGCCGTCCGATGGCGACCGAGCTGGCGATGATCTCCATCGGCAAGTATCTGGTCTACGAGTCGGACATCGCGCTCGCCGCGAGCGGACGCACCGTCCACGAGTGGACGTTCGTCGACCCGGCGGTGACCACCTCCAACCAGACCACGATCCAGACCCGGCGCACGCAGCTGCCCGAGATCCTCAACTGGCTGGAGTCGAAGTACGGCGCCTACCCGGGCGGCAGCACCGGCTTCGTCGTCGACATCACGAGCCTCGGCTACGCGCTCGAGACGCAGGACAGGCCGTACTTCGAGAAGTCCGTCAACCTCGGCACCTTCGTCCACGAGCTGGCGCACCAGTGGTTCGGCGACTCGGTGACCCCGGCCGACTGGAACAGCATCTGGCTCAACGAGGGGCCCGCGACCTTCATCCCGACGCTCTACACGCAGGAGCACGGGACGAGCGCGACGCCGACCACGGCCTCCACCTACTTCGGCACGTGGGACCGCACGGCGGCGACGGACGCGCGCTGGGCGATCCCCTCCGCGGCGATGACCGACCCGGCCGACCTCTTCGACTGGCAGGTCTACACCCGCGGGGCGATGACCCTGGAGGCGCTCCGCCAGTCGGTCGGCCAGGCCTCTTTCGACGCCATCATGAAGACCTGGGTGCAGCGCTACGCCGGCCAGAGCAAGACGTCCGCCGACTTCATCGCGCTGGCCGAAGAGCTCTCGGGCCGCGACCTCGGCGCCTTCTTCCAGGACTGGATCTACGACGCGGACAAGCCGGCCTGGCCGTCGGTCTGGACCCTCGGTCTCGCCTCCGACCCCGCCGACGGCGAGGTCGCTCCCGGCCAGACGATCACGTACACGCTCACGGCGGCCAACACCGGCCAGGTCACGCTGACCGGTGCGACGGCGACCGTGGACGTGGCGGAGCTGCTGGACGACGCGGCCATCGACGCCGCGACCCTCCCAGCCGGTCTGGCGCTGAACGGCTCGACTCTGACCTGGAGCGTGCCGGACACGGCGACCGGTGCCACCGCGACGGTGGCCTTCGAGGCGGTCGTGAGCGCGAGGTCCTCGGGTGGCACCCTGACCGCGACCGCCTCGACGGGCGCACTGGGGGCGACCTGCGCAACGTGCGCCTCGACCCTCACCACGCCGGTCATCCCGGCCCCGGAGCCGATCACGGAGGCCGACCTGACCGATGAGACGCGCGGCCCGATCCGCGTGCCCGACACCGCGGTGCCCGGCGGGACGGTGAACGTCACGATCGTCGGTGGCGGAATCGACGGCGAGACGGTGACGCCCGTGCTCTTCTCGACCCCGCGCCCGCTCGACTCCGCGGTCGTGGAGGGCAGCGCGTTCTCGGTCGTCATCCCGGCGGACGCCCCGCTCGGTGCCCACAAGCTGGCGGTCGTGGATGCAGCGGGCGCCCTCATCGGGTGGGACGACCTGACCCTGGTCGCCGCTGCCGGCACCGACGACCCGGGTGCGAGCGCGGGCACGGGCGCGGTGCCGAGCGGAGCCGCACTGGCCAGCACCGGCTCCTCCGTGGTGCTCCCGCTCGGAATCGCGGGCGGTGTGCTCGCCGCCGGCGTGATCGCCCTTCTCATCGCCGCCTGGCGCCGACGGGTGTCGGCACGAGCCGTGGCAGAGGGTTCGTCGCAGGAGTAGTCCTCGGTCTCAGGGGCGGGCCGTCCGGTGGAAGACCGGGCGGCCCACCCGTGTGCCGGGGCGCCGCATCCCGGCACCCCCCTGGCGCTCCGCCGCACGCGGCGTACCCTCCGTCACGACACCGACGGAAGGAGCACACCATGCCGGCACGGGAACCGCAGCTGAAGGATCAGGAGCTGTACGAGAAGCTGCGCGACGAGGGCAACTCCAAGGAGAAGGCGGCGCGCATCTCGAACGCGGCGGCGGCGCGCGGGCGCTCCTCCGTGGGGCGAAAGGGCGGTGAGTCCGGGTCGTACGACGACTGGACCGTGCCCGAGCTGAAGAAGCGCGCGAAGGAGCTGGGCCTCTCCGGCTACTCCAAGAAGAACAAGGGCGAGCTGATCTCCGAGCTGCGCAACCACTGACGCGCCGCGCGCGTATGCTCGCGGCATGGATCTGCGGGAGGTCGCCGGTGAGCTCTACGGCTCCGCGCCCGCGGAGTTCGTGCAGCGCCGGAGCGAGGCGGCCGCAGGGGCGGACCGCGCGCTGGCGAAGGAGATCCGCGCGTTCCGCAAGCCCACCGCGTCCGCGGCGGCCATCAACGCGCTCGTGCGCGAGCGGCCGGATGCGGTGGAGGACGTGCTCGACATCGGCGACCGGATGCGCGAAGCGTTCGCCGACCGGGACCGGCAGGCGATCCGCGAGCTGACGCGCGAACGGCAGCGGCTGCTGCAGAAGGCGACGCGGGGCCTCGGGTTGAGCCCGGCGGTCGAGCGCGAGGTGGAGGAGACGCTCCAGGCCGCCGTCGTCGACCCCGCTGCCGCCGCGGCGGTGCGCAGCGGGATGCTGCTCCGCGCCCTCGAATCGACGGGCGTGGAGGAGGTGGACGTCTCGGACGCGGTCGCGCTTCCGGTCGACGTGGGGTCGAGCGCCGCGTCACGACCGCGGCAGCGCAAGCCGGCCGGGACGCGTGAGAAGACGGGGGCCGACGTGGCGGCGGCCGAGGAGCCGGCGCTGGAGGAGCGCGAGAGCGCCAGCGAGCGGCGGGAGCGTCAGCGCCGCATCCGCACCGCCGAGAAGGCCCTCGAGCGCGCCCGCGACGCCGCGGACGGCCTCGACGACGAGCTGGACGCCGAGGTGGACCGGCG
>JAEWDJ010000360.1 GCA_023390155.1 Actinomycetes bacterium
GTCGAGCCGCTCCCGCAGGACAGTCCGCTGTGGACGCATCCGCGCGTGCTGATCAGCCCGCACACGGCCGCGTTGACGACGGGGGAGGAGCGGCGCATCGCAGAATTGTTCGCAGACAACGCCACGCGCCTGCTGGACGGGCGCCCGCTGCGCAACCGGGTCGACACGGTCGACTTCTACTAGCGCGGCGTCGACCGATGAGGAGCCGCCATGTCCGATGCCGCAGAGAAGGCTCCCGCCGTCGCGCGCGCGGTGCGCGTGCTCGACCTGCTGGGGGAGGCGCACGGTGAGCCGCTGACCCTCAGCGAGCTGGCCCGGGGGCTCGGCGCCGCCAAGTCGTCGACCCTGAACGTGATCTCGGCGCTGGAGGACGGCGGCCTCGTGCGCCGCAACGACACCGGCTACGTGCTCGGGCGCAAGGTCGTGGAGCTCGGCGGTGCGTATCTGCGCGCCTTCGACCCGGTCCTCGAGTTCTACCGTGCCTGTGCGGAGTCGGAGATCCTGCGGCACGAGCGCACCCAGCTCGCGGTCCTCGACGGCACGCACGTGATCTACGTGGGCGCGCACGTCGGGCGGGCGCCGTTCCGGCTGTCGGCCGGCATCGGCTCCCGGTATCCGGCCTCCATCACCGCCGTCGGCAACGCCCTGCTCGCCGAGCTGACCGACGAGGAGATCGCGCGGAGGTTCGCCGACGACGAGACGCGCCCCGCGTTCACCGACCTCTCCACCACCTCCCTCGACGGTCTGATCGCCAAGATCGACGCCACCCGCGAGCGCGGGTACAGCCTCGACCACGGCGAGGTCTACCCGGGCCTCGCCGGTTTCGCGATCGTCGTGCCGCCGCAGTCGAGCGGGGAGGTGTCGCTCGCCCTCGGCGCCTCCGTGCTCGAGTCGGCTTTCGACGACGCCGTGCTCGCTCGGCTGCTCGACGAGCTGCACGTCGTCGGGCGGAGGATGTCGAACCCGATGAACCTCGCGACGGAGGCTCTCACCGGGCACATCGTCGCCTGAGACCGCGATCATCGCGTTCAGTAGGTTGAACCGCGTTCAGCATAGTGTTATGGTCGTCGGCAGCGGGCGAGGACGCCCGCGGAGGCCGACCCCCTCTGACGACGACGTCACCGCCGTCGCCAGCGCGGGTCCTGTGCAGAAGGAAACCCCATGAGCACTGACCGCTCTGCGAGCGAACTGCGCGGCTCGAACGACCCCGAGTACGCGGCCAACCTGCGCCGCGCCACCCTCGCCTCCAGCGTCGGAAGCGCGCTGGAGTACTACGACTTCGCCCTCTACGGGCTCGCCTCGGCGCTGGTCTTCGGCCAGCTCTTCTTCCCGGCGCTCGGCGCCGGGGCGGCCGTGGCGGCCGCCTTCGCCACCTACGCCGTCGGCTTCGTCGCCCGGCCGTTCGGCGGCCTCTTCTTCGGCTCCCTGGGCGACCGGATCGGGCGCAAGGCCGTCCTGATCATCACCATCGCCCTGATGGGCGGGGCGAGCACCCTCATCGGCGTACTGCCGACGGGCGAGCAGATCGGCTGGTGGGCCCCGGTGCTGCTGGTGGTCCTGCGTCTGCTGCAGGGCTTCGGCGCCGGCGCGGAGCAGGCGGGCGCGACCACGCTGATGGCGGAGTACGCGCCCGTGCGGCGCCGCGGCTACTTCGCCGCGCTCCCCTTCGTCGGGATCATGGTCGGCACCATCCTGGCCTCGGTCGTGTTCTTCCTGCTCGGCCTCGTGGACCCGCAGATCGTGCACGACTGGCTCTGGCGGGTGCCGTTCCTCGCCTCCGTGCTGCTGATCGTGGTCGCCGTCTTCATCCGCCTCCGGCTGCGCGAGTCGCCGGCGTTCATCACGCTGGAGGCGCAGGAGCAGGTGGCGGCGAGCCCCCTGCGGGAGGCGTTCACCCGGTCGTGGCGCACCATCCTGCGCGGCATCGGCCTGCGCATGGCCGAGAACGGCGGCTCGGCGCTGTACCAGACGCTCGCCGTGACGTTCGTGACGACCGTGGTCGGCGCGGAGCCGTGGATGGGCCCGCTCGCCATCGCCATCGGAGCCGCCCTCGGCATCGTGGTCATCCCGCTGGCCGGCAGCCTCAGCGACCGCTTCGGACGCATGCGGGTCTACCGCATCGGCGCCATCCTCCAGCTGGTGCTCGCGATCCCGGCGTGGTGGCTCATGTCCCTCGGCTCGGTCTGGCTGATCATCCCGGTGCTCGCCATCACCTACGGCGTCGGCGTCAACGTGATGCTCGGCGCCCAGTGCGCCACCCTGCCGGAGCTGTTCGGCAACCGCCGCCGCTACATCGGCGTCGCGGTCTCGCGCGAGTTCAGTGCGGTGCTGGCGGGCGGCATCGCGCCCCTGGTCGGCGCCGTGCTCCTCGGCGTCTTCGCCGAGTCCTGGTGGCCGCTCGCGATCTACGTGCTCGTGCTCACCGGCCTCACCCTCTGGGCCACCTTCGTGACGCCGGAGACCCGTGCCCGCGATCTCAACCTCCTCACCGACGCGATCGACGACAGCTACGACGACGTCACGAGCCGGCCGATGCCGACCGTGTCGCGCCGCGAGCACCACAAGGCCGTCGCCGCGGGCCGGACGCACTAGTGCGGCTGGCGCGCGTCCGCACGGCGAGCGGCCCGGTGCCCGTGATCTGGGAGGACGGCGGCTGGGCGGCGATCGACGACCTGTTCGACGCGTCACCCACCCGCACCGGGGAGCGCTTCACGGCGGACGCCCCGCTCGCCGCACCGGTCGATCCGGTCGTGGTGCTCGGGATGGCGCACAACTCCGGCGCGGAGGACGCCCTCCTGCCGCCCCAGGCCTTCGCGAAGTCGGCCAGGACCGTCGTCGGCCCGGGCGAGCCCATCCGGCTCGACCCGGCGGCCGGCCGGGTCGTCGCCGAGGGGGAGCTCGCCGTCGTCGTCGGCCGCCGGTCCC
>JAEWDJ010000068.1 GCA_023390155.1 Actinomycetes bacterium
GCGCCTGCGCGCCACGGGCACGGTCGACGACCGCTTCTTCGCCGACGTCGCCGACACCGCGGACGTCCTCGCCGCCGGCGTGCTGCAGCGGGCGCGCGCACAGCGTCCCTGACCCGCGCCGACCCGCCGCGGGAGAGGATGGAGGCATGACCGGCCCCGCCCGCCTCCACGTCACCCGCCACCCCGGCCCCGACCCGGTGCTCCTCGTGCACGGGTTCGCCACGACCGGCGCGCTCACCTGGGAGTCGACGGGATGGGTCGACGCGCTCGCCGCCGGAGGCCGCGGGGCGCTCGTCCCCGACCTGCGCGGCCACGGCGGGAGCGAGGCCCCGCACGACCTGGCCGCCTACTCGCCCGAGCTGCTGGCGGGCGACCTCCTCGCCGTGCTGGACGCGGAGGGGCTCGCGGGCGTGGACGTGATCGCCTACTCCATGGGGAGCTGGGTCGCCCTCGCGCTCACCGGGCTCGTGCCGGCGATCCCGTCCGGCCGGATCCGGCGGCTCGTCGTGGGCGGCATCGGCACCGTCGAGCAGTTCGGGCACTGGGGCGTCGGGGCCGTCCAGGCCGCCATCCGCGACGGCGTCGAGATGCCGGAGCCGGAGTTCGCCCTGGGCCCGCTGCTGACCTCCCTGCGCCGCGCCCCCGGCGTCGACACGGAGGCGCTCGCCGCCTGCGTCGCGGGCATGGCGACCCACCCGCTTCCGCTCGCGGCGACCGGGATCCCGACCCTCCTCGTGGCGGGCGAGGCCGATCCCGTCGCCGAGGATGCGGACGCCGCGGCCGCCCTGCTCGGCGCCCGCCTGGAGCGCATCCCGCGCCGCAACCACATCACGACCCTGAGCTCGCGGGCCTTCAAGCAGGCTGCCCTCCCGTTCCTGGGGATTCCCGCCAGCCTGTAGGCAGCGCCCGCCTGGAGTCGTACGATGTGCGAGGACCGAAGGAGGCCGATGATCGACAAGCTGGACGCCGACCTGATCGCCCTCCTCACCGAGGAGCCGCGCCTGGGCGTCTTCGAGGCCTCCCGCCGGCTGGGCGTCGCCCGCGGCACCGTGCAGGCCCGGCTGGACCGGCTCCAGCGCTCGGGCGTGGTCAAGGACTTCGCCCCCACCATCGACAGTGAGCGCCTGGGCTACCCGGTGACCGCGTTCGTGACCGCGGAGGTGGCGCAGGGCGACTGGAGGGTGACGGTCGTCGACCACTTGCGCGGCATCCCGGAGGTGCTGGAGGTGCACACCATCACGGGCTCGGGCGACCTGCTCATCCGCGCGGTCGCCCGCTCCAACGCCGACCTGCAGCGCGTCATCGACCGGATCGTCGGCGGGCCCGGCATCACGCGCACGTCCACCGTCATCGCCCTGGCCACGACGATCGACCACCGGTCGGTCCCGCTGGTGCAGTCGGCGGCCGCAGACGACAACTGAGAGGAACGAGACACATGGATGAGAACGCCCTGCTCCAGCGGGTGCCGGACGGCCTGTTCATCGGAGGGGAGTGGACGCCCGGCTCGGCCGGAACGCTCCCCGTCTACGACCCCGCGACCGGCGCCCTGATCAAGACCATCGCGGACGCGTCGCCGGAGGACGGGACGCGCGCGCTCGACGCCGCCGTGGCCGCGGCCGACGCCTGGGCGGCGACCCCGCCCCGCACCCGCGCCGAGATCCTCCGCCGCGCCTTCGACCTGCTGCAGGAGCGCCGCGACGAGTTCGCGCTGTTGATGACGCTCGAGATGGGCAAGCCGCTGGCGGAGGCCAACGGCGAGGTCACCTACGGCGGCGAGTTCCTCCGCTGGTTCTCCGAGGAGGCCGTGCGCATCGCCGGCCGCTACGGCTCGAACCCGGAGGGGACGGGCCGGGTGATCGTCTCGCAGCACCCCGTCGGCCCCTGTTTCCTCATCACACCCTGGAACTTCCCGCTCGCGATGGCGACCCGCAAGATCGCGCCGGCGCTCGCGGCGGGCTGCACGGTGGTGGTGAAGCCGGCGGAGCTGACGCCGCTGACCACGTTGTACTTCGCCCGCCTGCTGGAGGATGCGGGCCTCCCGGCCGGTGTCCTGAACGTCATCACCACCTCCACCTCCGGGAAGGTGTCGGCGCCGATCATCGCCGACCCGCGCCTGCGCAAGCTCTCGTTCACCGGGTCCACCGAGGTCGGCCGGAAGCTGCTGCAGCAGGCCTCGGAGAACGTGCTGCGCACCTCGATGGAGCTCGGCGGCAACGCGCCGTTCGTCGTGTTCGAGGACGCGGACCTGGACAAGGCGGTCGAGGGCGCGATGCTCGCGAAGTTCCGCAACATCGGCGAGGCCTGCACCGCGGCCAACCGGTTCATCGTGCACGAGGACGTCGCCGACGAGTTCGCGCGCCGCGTCACCGAGCGCGTGAACGGCCTGCGGGTCGGCCGGGGAACCGAGGACGGCGTGACGATCGGCCCGCTCATCAACGCCGCCGCCGTCGACAAGGCCGCCGAGCTCGTCGCCGACGCCGTCTCGCGGGGCGCGTCGGTGCTGACCGGAGGCTCCCGCGTCGAGGGGGAGGGCACGTTCTACCAGCCCACCGTCGTGACCGACGTGCGGGCGGGCAGCGACATCCTGCGCCAGGAGATCTTCGGGCCGGTGCTCTCCATCGTCCGGTTCTCGACGGAGGACGAGGCGGTCGCGATCGCCAACGACACCGAGTACGGTCTCGTCTCCTACGTCTTCACGAAGGACCTGGCCCGCGGGCAGCGGATGATCGAGCGGCTGCAGACGGGCATGATGGGGCTGAACGTCGGCGTCGTCTCGAACGCCGCCGCCCCGTTCGGCGGGGTGAAGCAGTCGGGGCTCGGCCGGGAGGGCGGGCTCGAGGGCATCCACGAGTACCTCAGCACGAAGTACACGCTGACGCCGGACCCGTTCGGAGCCTGACATGTCCCGCAGCGAAGCCGTCATCGTCGACGTCGTCCGCACGCCGTCCGGCCGGGGCAAGCCGGACGGGGAGCTCTCGGACATCCATCCCGCCGACCTCCTCGCCGGGGTGCTCATCGAGCTGGTGAACCGCACCGGGATCGACCCGGCGATCGTCGACGACGTGATCGGCGGCGTGGTCACACAGTCGGGGGAGCAGGCGGCGAACGTCACGCGCACCGCCGTGCTGAGCGCCGGCTTCCCGGAGAGCGTCCCCGCGGTCACGATCGACCGGCAGTGCGGGTCGAGCCAGCAGGCGGCCGCCTTCGCCGCGCAGGGCGTGATCGCGGGCGCGTACGACGTCGTCATCGCGTGCGGGGTGGAGTCGATGAGCCGGCAGCCGCTCGGCTCCAACGTCGGCGGGGCCTCGCGCGGCGGAGCCCTGATGCACGCCCGCTACCCCGAGGGACTCGTCGGGCAGGGCGTCTCCGCCGAGCTGATCGCCGACCGGTGGGACATCTCGCGGGCGGACCTGGACGCGTTCGCCGCACGCTCGCACGAGCGGGCGGCCGCCGCGGCGTCGAGCGGGGCGTTCGAGGGCGAGCTGGTCGCTGTCCCGACGCCCGACAGCGGCAGCGTCATGGCGGACGAGACCATCCGGCCGGGCACCACCGTCGAGAAGCTCGCGGCCCTGTCGCCCTCGTTCCGCACCGACGAGCTGGCCGCGCGCTTCCCGCAGCTGGAATGGCGGATCACGCCCGGCAACTCGTCGCCGCTGACCGACGGCGCGTCCGCCGCGCTGATCATGAGCGCCGAGGCGGCCGCCCGGCTCGGCCTGCGGCCGCGGGCGCGATTCCACTCGTTCGCCGTCGCCGGGAGCGACCCGCTCTTCATGCTCACCGGCATCCTCCCGGCCACGCGCGCGCTGCTCCGCCGCAGCGGCGTGCGGCTCGACGAGATCGACGCGTACGAGGTCAACGAGGCGTTCGCCTCCGTCCCGCTGCTCTGGCAGCGCGAGTTCGACGCCGACCCCGCGCGCCTCAACCCGCGCGGCGGCGCCATCGCGCTCGGCCACGCGCTGGGCTCCTCGGGCACGCGCCTGCTCGCCACGCTGCTCAACGAGCTGGAGGCGACGGGTGGCCGGTACGGGCTGCAGACCATGTGCGAGGGCGGAGGGACCGCCAACGCGACCCTGATCGAGGTGCTGCGCTGAGGCGCGGCGACGGAAGGAGACCAGACCCATGCTGATCGAGGGATGCTCGGCCGTCGTCACCGGCGGCGCCAGCGGGCTCGGCAACGCCACCGCCCGCGCTCTGACCGAGGCGGGAGCCCGCGTCGTGCTCCTCGACCTGCCCAGCTCGCAGGGCGAGAAGGCGGCGACCGCGCTCGGCCCGACCGCACGCTTCGTCCCCGGCGACGTCACCGACGGCGACCAGGTGCAGGCCGCGGTCGACACCGCCTCGGACCTGGCCCCTCTCCGCATCGTCGTCAACTGCGCGGGCATCGCGACCGCCGCCAAGATGCTCGGACGCGACGGCGTCCTCCCGCTCGCCGACTTCGAGCGCGTCGTCCGCGTCAACCTCGTCGGCACCTTCAACGTCACCCGCCTCGCCGCCGCCGCGATGGTCGCGACCGACCCGGTCGAGGGCGAGTACGGCCCGGAGCGCGGCGTCATCGTCAACACGGCCTCCGTCGCCGCCTTCGACGGCCAGATCGGCCAGCCGGCCTACGCCGCATCGAAGGGCGGGGTCGCCGCCATGACCCTCCCACTCGCCCGCGAGCTCGCCCGCAGCCTCATCCGCGTCGTCACCATCGCCCCGGGCATCTTCGAGACCCCGATGATGGCCGGCCTCCCGCAGGCCGCGCAGGACTCGCTCGCCGAGCAGGTGCCCCACCCGTCCCGCCTCGGCAAGCCCGCCGAATACGCCGCGCTCGTGCGCTCGATCGTCGAGAACGCGATGCTGAACGGCGAGACGATCCGGCTGGACGGGGCGATCCGGATGGGGCCGAGGTAGGGGCGCGGATGTCGCGCCGGCCTCGAGTCCTCCTCCCTCTCGCCGCCGTCGCGCTCCTCGCAGCGTGCACAGCTCCCTCCCCCTCATCGGCGGGAAACGACCCTGGGAGCGCCATCGACACCGGGATGACCGTCGAGAAGGCCAAGGCGGAGTCGCTGCGGATGCAGGAGGAGCTGATCGGGTTCTTCCCCGCCGACTGGGTCTCTGCGCGGCAGACCGACCAGACCGCGCCGCTGCGCCGGTGCGGCGGCGCTGACGACGCGTATCAGTGGACGGGCTTCTCGAAGCTCACCTTCGGCGGGCCGAAGCCGACGGACACCGTGATCGACCAGATCGCCGAGCACTACGCGGGCTCGACGCTGGAGGTGCGTGCGTACGATGACCGCACCGGCGCCCGCACCGTGCAGCTCACCGGCGCCGACGGCTCCAGCTACCTCGTCGGACCGGAGGCGAAGGACGACTCGAACGTCACCATCGACGCGTGGTCGCCGTGCTTCGTGCTCCCGGAGGGCGACTCGCCCCTGCTGGACTACTGAGGGCGGTGGACACGGCGCGCATCGCGGATGACCGAGCCTTCCGCGCCCTGCCCGCTCAGGCCTCCGCCGCCTCCCGCTGCCGTGCCCGGAACGTCGACGCCTTGACCCGGTTGCCGCAGGTGCGCATCGAGCACCACTCGCGGCGGTGGCCGCGGGAGCGGTCGAGGTAGACCTGGGTGCACTCCGGGCGGCCGCACTCCCGCAGGAGGGCGCCCTCCTCGCCGCCGAGGATCTCGACGGTCTCGCGCGCGAGGGAGGCCAGGGCCGCGTGGGCGTCGCCGGTGCGGCGCGTGCGGTCGTCGCCGAGGGACAGGGTGATCGGGGCGCCGGCGGCGACGCGGTTGAGGGTGGCGACGAGGTCGTCCGCGGAGGGCGCCGAGCCGGCCACGGAGGCCGCGGCGTCCCCGCCGAGCCGGGCGGCTACGAGTGCGTAGACGGTCTCGCGGAACTCGAGGGCGTCGGCCAGGTCGGCGGGGGAGGCGCCCGGGGCGGCGTCGAGCAGGCCGGACTCCACGAACCAGGCGTCGAGCGAGGACGCGGTGTCCAGCTTCTCGGTGGGGACGGCGTTGCGGCGCGCGCGGAGCGTGCCTAGGAAGTCGAGGGCGGGGGTGCCGCAGGGGAACGCGTGGATCACGTAACCATTCTGACGGGTGACATGAGTAAGTGCAAGCGGAAATAACTTGTTTGACAGGTTATGAAATCTCTGCCATTGTCATAACCATTCAGAACGGTTATTCAGACCGTCCGTCACCAAGGAGCCACCGATGCCCACGATCCGCTTCCACCTCACCTCCTCGCTCGCCCCGTCCGCCGCGCTCGCCGTGCTGACCGATTTCGGTCCCGCCCGAGCGGAGAACTGGCCGACCATCGATGCCGAGCACCTCATCGTCCACTCCCGCGGGGACGACTGGGCCGAGGTGACCGAAGGGACGGCCTCCGCGTGGGAGCGGGCCCGCTACACCTGGGACGCCGCCGCCGGCCGCGTCGACATCGAGACCCTCGAATCCAAGGTGTTCGGTCCGGGCGGGGGATGGGTCTTCCGCTTCCGCCCCGAGGGGACCGGCTCGCGCATCGACGTCGAGCTCACGCGCAAGCCCCGCGGCTTCGGGCGGATGCTGCTGGCCGCCCTGCTCCCGCTCGTCGGCCCGGCGTCGCTGCGCGCGTCGTTCCGGGTGCCGTTCCAGGCGATCTGACCGCCGCGACACCGCCGCCGCAGCACTTCCCGCACCTCGACCTCCACCACCGACCCACCCGACC
>JAEWDJ010000074.1 GCA_023390155.1 Actinomycetes bacterium
GGCGGTGGGCGTGCCGGCGTGCCACTGGGCGGCCGCCCCCTGGCCGGTGCGCGCGTCCACCTGCACCCGGTCGGCGCCGGCGGGGGTGGCGGGCAGGCTGAACGACTTCAGGGTGAAGGCGTTCCAGAACGACTCGTCGGCGTCCTCGATGACGAGCGCCTTGGGCGACAGCGTGCCGGTCGAGCGGGCGCGGAGGTTCACCGCGATCGGGTCGGCGGGCGCCGCCTGCAGCGTGCTGGTCGGGGTGAAGGTCTTCGCCGTCGTGACCTGCAGGTTGCCGTCCTCCAGCGTGATCGCCGCGCTCTGCGCGTCCGCCGCCTGGACGGCCGGGTAGACGTCGTCGTGCAGCGTCGCGTGCGCGGTGTTGTCGATCGTGCTCGGCACGGGAGCGGCGCCGCCGGTGCGCGTGGTCGTGCGCAGCTGGGCGGTCAGCGTGAGCGTCACGCTCTGCGAGGGCGCGATAGTCCCTCCGGTGCCGTCGTCGCCCTGGGCGTTCGTGCCGCGGAGCAGCGCGCTCACCGCGACGACGTCGCGCAGGTCGCCGGCGCCGAGCGCCTTCGCCGCGTCGAGACCGACAGTCTGGGTGGTCTCGGTGCCGTCGGCGGCGCGGTGCAGCAGGGAGACGCTGCTCAGCTCGGGTTGCACGCCCGGCGCCTTCGCCAGGTCGACGCCGATCTTCGTCAGCGTGAGCTGCTCGAACGGGTTGCCCGCCGCGTCGTACGGCGCGAAGACGCACGGGTCGGTCGTGGTCGCGTTGGCGCACTCGGTCGGGTCGGAGAGCCGCAGCTGCCAGGTCTTGCTGTTCGAGGTGTTGGTGGCCGTGGTGGTGTAGGTCGTCGTGGGGTACTCCGACGCGGGAACATCCGGCTGCGGGATCACCAGGGTGGTGGGCGAGGCCGACTTCGTGACCTTGGTCGTGAAGGTCGGGTCGACGATGGTGACGTGATCCGATGCGTCCCGTGTGGTCGGCGCACCACTGAACGGCTGGGAGCCCACCCGCACCGTGTTGTCCACCGCCCCGGGGGACCCGGCCAGGTTGTACGTGCGGGTGCCGGTCACCCAGTCGGTGTCGGCGCCGCCGCGGACGCTGTTGCGGATCGTCAGGTCGAGGTGGATGCCGCGGCCGCCCGGCTGGGCGCTCGCACTCGCGCTCGCCACGCCGCTGCCGACCGACGGCGCGCTCGGGTCGCCCGTCGACCGGATGCGTGCGGCGCGGTTGGGGCTCTCGACGACGGTCAGGCGCACGCCCTGGGCGGTGGCGCGCTGCGCGGGCGTGAGGGTGTACCCGGGGAAGGTCCCGTCGCACGCGGCGGTGGTCGGACAGGCCGCGGCGGTGATGTCGTTCCACCGTGTGCCATCGAAGAGCTCGACCTTCGACACCGCGTCCCAGCGGATGAGCGGGTCGGTCGTCGCGCCCTGCGTCGCCGTCGGGGTGATGGCGTCGATCCGGGCCAGGTCGAACGCGTGGAAGACGCTCGCGTCGATCGGCGTCGGCACGGCCGGGTCCTGGATGGTCATCGACTGCATCCCGCTGACCTGCGTGCCCCAGCCGAGCGTCACCCCGGAGGTGGCGCCGGACTGGGCCTGCAGCACCTTCGTGCCGTCCCAGCTCTTGGCGGCGAGCAGCGGCCCGGGGCCGCCGTCGGTCGCCTGGACCCCGATGGTCGCGCAGTCGGCGGCGGGCTGGCTGGTGACCCCGGTGCTGCCGGCGACGGTGCCGGAGGCCTGGCTCACGGCGCAGTTCTGGTATGACGTGACCGCCGGGTAGGCGCCCGGGTTGGTCGGGCCGCTGCCGTCGCGGAGCCGGTCGCGCGCGGTGAAGGTGAGCGCGGGCTTGACGTTCGTCGCCTGCCCGAAGCCGTCCGCGTCCGCGAAGGTGAAGCGCAGGCCGCGCAGGTCGGAGTGGCTCGTGCCGTCCGGCAGGGCGCCGTCGAGCACGGCCGAGTAGGTCTTGGCGGCCGCCGTGGCGTCGACCACGGTCAGGGTCTTCCAGGTGGTGCCGTCGGTCGTGTACTCGATGGTGAGCGTCGAGCCCGCCGGCACGGCCGTCGGCGCGATGGCGGTGGCGTCGAAGGCGTTCCAGTAGGCGGCGTCCGCGGTGTCCTGCGGCTCGCTGACCACGATGGTGTCGGGGCGCACGGAGCTGGTGCCCGCCGGCGTCTGCGCCGACAGCTGCACGAGGCTCGTGCCGCCCGGGATGACGGTGCTCGGGGTGACGGTCTTGTCGAGGGTGAGCTTCACCTCGGGGAAGTAGACGTCGAGGTTCGCCGTGGCGTCGTTCGACGCGGTCCCGGCGGGGTTGGCGCCGGTGACGGTGACGGTGTTCGGGTAGCTGACGAAGCCGGATCCGGCCGGTCCCGCGTCCGTCGTGGTGGTCACGGTGAAGGGGATGCTCGCGGTCGCGCCGGTCGCGATGGCGCCGGTGTAGACGATCTCGAAACCGGTCAGGTGCTGTCCGGCACCGAGGGTCGGCGCGGCGGGCAGGCCCGAGGCCGCGTCGAACGAGGAGTCGGCCGGCGCCGTGCCCGTGTTCACGGACCAGTGCACGGTCGCGCTCGTGGCCCCCTGCGGCCAGGCGGCGCGGGAGGCGAACCCGCCGAAGCCCACCTTGTCGCCGAAGAAGGTGCCCGACCCGGGCTCGCGCACCGTGAGGCTGGTGAGCGGTCCGGTGGAGGTGTTCTTCGCGGTCAGCGTGGCGACCGACGACTCGCCGGCCGGGATCTGCCGGTCGACGAACGACTTGCCCGCCGCGACGGACACGGTGAGGGGGGCCACGACCTGCTGGGCCGACGCGATGGGCGCGCGGCCGTCTCCGCCGGGCGTGCTGACCGTGGCATCCACCTGGTTCGTGCGCGTTCCGCCCGCCACGAGCGGGGAGCCGCTCGTGCGCCCCGTGGCGCGCTGCGCCAGTGTGAGCGCGACCGACCCGGCGGTGCCGCCCGCGGCGATGGTGTCACCGGTGCTGGAGGAGAAGACGAACCGCAGACCCGTGACCTCGCCCGGCTGCACGGAGCCGGGCAGCTCGGCGGTCGACCCGACGGGGCCGTCGACCGGGCCGTCGGCGGTCAGGGCGACGACCTGCACCCGGTCGGCCCCCTGCGGGAACACGACCGCGCCGAGGCCGGCCAGGTCGTAGCTCTCGAAGGTGCTCCCCGCCGCCGCAGGGTCCGCGGGCTCGGCGACGGTGAGGCTGGTCGCGGGGATGTTCGACGTGTTCGCCACGCTCAGCGCGACCTGGGACGACTCGCCCGGGTTGTACTGGGTCGAGCCGGGCGTCCACGTCTTCGACACCGTCGCCGCGATGACATCCGGCACGCGGACGGTGACGGGGACGGCGCCCGTGACGGTCGACGCGTTGGTGGCCGTGAAGGTGGCCGTGTTGGTCAGCGCCGTCCCGTCCAGCTCCTTCGCCACGTTCGACGGCATCGTGACCTGGATCTGCACGGTGCCGGTCGAGCCGGCGGCCAGCCCGGTGCTCGCCGGGACGGTGTTGGGCACGCTGTCGGCGAAGGCGACCTTCACGGTGTTGCCCTCGACCGTCGTCGTCACGCTGCCGGCGCCGACGACGGTGGGCTTGCCCACGATCTGCAACGGCGACGGCACCGGGTCGGTCAGCACCGCGTCCACGCAGCCGGTCGTGGTGGAGGAGCAGCCGTAGGTGATCGTGTAGAGGAAGCTCTGGCCGGGGTCGACCTGGCTGACGCTCGCCGACTTGGAGAGGTTCAGCACGCCGGAGCCCAGGTCGTCCGCGTTCGCGGCGGGCGCCCCGATCGCGAGCGCGCCGGTGAGGGCGAGCACGACGACCGCGGCGACGCTGGCCGGAGCGTGGAGCGTACGACGGCGGGTGTGGCGGCCGCGGGCAGGCAGGAGGAACGAGCGGAGTCGGGTGAGCACGACGAAGTCCTTCGGGCAGAACAGGGAGGATGGCGGCGTGCGGGATCACGCGTCGCATCGATGTACGACGGAGTCTTTCCAGTCCACCCGTCCGGTGGAGGGGATTTCACCCCCGGTTCACCCTCGCGACCCTCGATCGGCCCCCGCGGCCCGCTGGTCCACCCGCGAGCGGGGGACGACGGCCCGGCCGTTCACCCGCGTGCGGGGGACGACCGCCCGTTCAGTCCGTCGCTTCGACCAGCAGGTGCCGCTCGTAGGCGACGGCGAGCGCCTCGTCGCGGCTGCCGACGCCGAGCTTCTTGTAGAGGCTGCGCAGCTGCGTCTTGACGGTGTTCGCGGAGACGACCAGGTGCGCGGCGATCGCCGAGACCGACGACGTGCGCGCCAACTCCTGGAGCACCGCGCGCTCGCGCTCCGTCAGCTTCACCCCCGGATCGGCGTCCGGGAGCAGCGGTCTCACGTCGACGCCGTCCAGCAGCCGGCCGTACGCGCTGTCCCGCAACGCGGCGAGCAGGCGCTCGTGATCGCGGGGAGGCAGCAGCCCCAGGACCAGCCGCTGACC
>JAEWDJ010000150.1 GCA_023390155.1 Actinomycetes bacterium
GACCGACTGCGGGCCGTCGATGACCTCCGCCGCCACCTCGTAGCCGCGATAGGCGGGCAGGCAGTGCAGGAAGATCGCGTCGGCGGCGGCACGCCCCATGACCGCCTGGTCGACCTGGTACTCGCCGAAGACCTCCAGGCGCTGCGCCTTCTCGGCCTCCTGGCCCATCGACACCCAGGTGTCGGTGACGACGACGTCGGCGCCCTCGGCGGCGGCGGCCGGGTCGGTGTGCACGGCGACCGAGCCGCCGGTGGCCTCGGCGATGCGGCGCGCGTCGGCGACGATCCGCTCGTCGGGCGAGTAGTCGGCGGGGGCGGCGATGCGCACGTGCATGCCGGCGGTGACGCCGCCGAGCAGGTAGGAGTGCGCCATGTTGTTCGCGCCGTCGCCGAAGTAGCTCAGCGTCAGGCCGGCGAGCGATCCCTTGTGCTCCTGCACGGTCTGCAGGTCGGCGAGGATCTGGCAGGGGTGGAACTCGTCCGAGAGGGCGTTGACGACCGGGACGCGGGTGCCGGCCGCCATCTCCTCCAGGCCCGACTGCGAGAACGTGCGCCACACGATCGCAGCGACCATGCGCTCCAGCACGCGCGCGGTGTCCGCGATGGACTCCTTGCCGCCGAGCTGGCTGTCGGCGCTCGAGATGATGAGCGGGCTGCCGCCGAGGTCGGCGATGCCGACGGCGAAGGACACGCGCGTGCGGGTCGACGTCTTGTCGAAGATCACGGCGACGGTCTGCGGGCCGTCGAGCGGTTTGCGGGAGAAGCGGTCGCGCTTGAGCTCGGCCGCCAGGGCCAGCACCTCGGCCTGCTCGGCAGGGCTGAGATCGTCGTCGCGGAGGAAGTGCCTGGTCATCGGATTCTTTCGTCTCGGGAGGTCAGAGGGCGGCGAGGGCGCGGCCGAAGCGCTCGCGGAACCCGGCCAGCTCGGCGTCGCCCACGATCAGCGGCGGCGCGAGGCGGATGCTGGACTCGTTCGGGGCGTTGATGATGAGCCCCTCGGCGAGGGCCGCGTCCGACAGGCGGTGCGCCTCCCCCTCGGTGAGGCCGACGCCGACGAGCAGGCCGGCGCCGCGCACGTCGCCGACCAGCGGCGAGTCGTAGGAGCGGAGGATCGCGCGCAGCTCCGCACCGCGACGCTCCGCGTTGCCGACGAGGTCTGCGCGCTCGATCTCGGCGAGGACGGCGTTGCCGGCGGCGGTCGCGAGCGGGTTGCCGCCGAACGTGGAGCCGTGCTGGCCCTGCGTGAACAGGTCGGACGCCCAGCCGAAGGTGACCAGCGCGCCGATCGGCACGCCGCCCGCGATGCCCTTGGCGACGGTCACCGCGTCCGGCAGGATGCCCTCGTGCTGGTACGCGAACCAGCGGCCCGTGCGGCCGACGCCGGTCTGGATCTCGTCGAGGATGAGGAGCGCGCCGTGCTGCTCGGTGAGCTCCCGCGCCCGGCGCAGGAAGCCGGCGGGCAGGTCGAGCACGCCCGCCTCGCCCTTGATCGGCTCGATGAAGAGCGCGGCGACGCGGTCGTCGATCGCGGCCTCCAGGGCGGCGATGGTGGAGTCGATGTGCTCCACCCCGCCGGGGAGGGGCTCGAACGCCTCCCGCATCGGCGGCTTGCCGGTGAGGGCGAGCGAGCCCATCGTGCGGCCGTGGAAGGCGTTGTTCAGCGCCAGCACCCGCGTGCGCTTGCCGTGCGGGCCGCGGTTGAGCCGAGCCAGCTTGAACGCGGCCTCGTTGGCCTCGGCGCCCGAGTTGCCGAAGAGCACCCGGCCCTCCTCCCCCGCGCCGGTGATCCGGCGCAGGCGCTCGGCCAGCTCCAGCTGCGGCGGCGTGGAGAAGTAGTTGGAGACGTGCGCGAGCGTGCCGATCTGGCTGCTCACCGCCTCCACCAGCGCCGGGTGCGCGTGCCCGAGCGAGTTCACGGCGATCCCGGCGAGGAAGTCGAGGTACTCGTTCCCGTCCGCGTCCCAGACCCGGCAGCCCTCGCCGCGCGTCAGCATGAGCTTCGGCGTCGCCAGCGTGCGCATCATCGCATCACCGAACCGGCCCTTCCACTGTCCCTGCGTCAGCTCGCTCACGCGGGCACCACCTCCGTTCCGATTCCCGACTGCGTGAACACCTCGAGCAGGATCGAGTGCGGCACGCGGCCGTCGATGATCGCCGCCTTGGACACGCCCCCGTCGACCGCGTCGAGGCAGGCCGACATCTTCGGGATCATGCCCGACTCGAGCGAGGGCAGCAGCTCCCGCAGCGCGGTCGCGTCGATCTTCGACAGCAGCGACTCCCGGTCGGGCCAGTCGCTGTAGAGCCCGGCGACGTCCGTCAGGATGACGAGCTTCGCGGCGCCGAGGGCCACGGCCAGCGCGGCCGCGGCGGCGTCGGCGTTCACGTTGAGCGCCTGACCCGGGTCGTCCACGTCGGGCGCGATCGAGGAGACGACCGGGATGCGGCCGGCCGCGATCTGCGCGTGCACCGCCTCCGGGTTCACGCCGACGACGTCGCCGACGAGGCCGAGGTCGACCTCCTCGCCGTCCACGACCGCTCCGCGGCGGCGCCCCTGGAACAGGCCGGCGTCCTCACCGGAGAGCCCGGCGGCCAGCGGCCCGTGCTTGTTGATGTTGCTCACGATGTCGCGGCTGATCTGACCGGTGAGCACCATGCGGACGACGTCCATCGCCTCGGGCGTGGTCACGCGGTACCCGCCGCGGAACTCCGAGTGGATGCCGAGCCGGTCGAGCATCGCCGAGATCTGCGGGCCGCCGCCGTGCACCACGACCGGGCGGATCCCGGCGTAGCGCAGGTAGACGATGTCCTCGGCGAAGGTGCGCTGGAGCTCTTCGCTGACCATGGCGTTGCCGCCGAACTTGATCACGATGATCTGGTCGTGGAAGCGCTTCAGCCAGGGCAGCGACTCGATGAGCGTGGCGGCCTTGGCCGCGGCGGTGCCGGTCTCGTCAGGGGTCTCGGTGTCTGTCATGTCAGCTGGAGTAGGCACTGTTCTCGTGCACGTAGTCGTGGGTCAGGTCGTTGGTCAGGATCGTCGCCGTCTCGCCGCCCGCGTGGAGGTCGATGAGCACGTGCACCGAGCGCGGCGCGAGGTCGACGAGGTCGCGCGGCTGGTCCGGCTCGCCGGCGGTGCAGACCTGCACGCCGTTGATCGCGACATCGATGCCGTACGGGTCGAACTCCGCGTCGGTGGTGCCGACGGCGGCGAGCACCCGGCCCCAGTTCGGGTCGTTGCCGAAGATGGCGGCCTTGAACAGGTTGCTGCGCGACACCGCGCGGCCGACCGTCACCGCGTCGTCCTCCGAGCGGGCGTTCACGACCTGGATGGCGATGTCGTGGGAGGCGCCCTCGGCGTCGGCCTGCAGCTGCTCGGCGAGGCTGCGGCACACCTCGGTGAGGGCGAGGGCGAAGGCCGCCTCGTCCGCGGCGACGCCGCTCGCGCCCGAGCCGAGCAGGGCCACGGTGTCGTTGGTCGACATGCAGCCGTCCGAGTCGAGCCGGTCGAAGGTCACCCGCGTCGCCTGGCGGAGGGCTCTGTCGAGCTGGTCGGAGTCGAGCACGGCGTCGGTGGTGAGCACGACCAGCATCGTCGCGAGGCCCGGCGCCAGCATCCCGGCGCCCTTCGCCATCCCGCCGACGGTCCAGCCCTCGGGCGCGCGGTGCTCCGCCTCCTTGGGGCGGGTGTCCGTGGTCATGATCGCCTCGGCCGCGTGGAGGCCCGCGTCGGCGGCGAGCTCGCCGGAGGCGGCCTCCACGCCGGCCACGAGCTTGCCGAGGTCCAGCTGATCGCCGATCAGCCCGGTGGAGCAGACGAGGACGTCGCCCGCCGAGACGCCGAGCCGGTCGGCGACCGCCTCCGCCGTCGCGTGCGTGGTCTGGAAGCCCTGGGCGCCGGTGTAGCAGTTGGCTCCGCCGGAGTTGAGCACGATGGCCGAGACGACGCCGTCGGCGATGACCTGCTCGCTCCACAGCACGGGGTTCGCCTTGCAGCGGTTCGTGGTGAAGACGGCGGCGGCCGCCGTCAGCGGTCCGAGGTTGCGCACGAGCGCGAGGTCGCGCTTGCCGCTCGACTTGAGGCCGGCGACGACGCCGGCGGCGGCGAACCCGGTTGCTGCGGTGACACTCATGGTGCGACTCCGTTCACGCTGAGCCCGGCGGTCTCGTCGAGGCCGAGGGCGATGTTCGCGGACTGGATGGCGGCGCCCGCGGTCCCCTTGTACAGATTGTCGACCGCGAGCACGGTCACGACCCGTCCCGCGGCCTCGTCGAGCGCCACGCCGATGAGCACTGTGTTGGCGCCGAGCACGTCGGCGGTGCGCGGAACCGTGCCCGCCGGGAGCACGTGCACGAACGGCTCGTCCGCGTACGCCTCCGCCCAGGCCGCCTGCACCTGCTCGGCCGTGACGCCCGGCTTCACCCGGGCCGTCGAGGTGGCGAGGATGCCGCGCGACATGGGCACGAGCACCGGGGTGAACGAGAGGGTCGGGGCGGTCGCACCGGCCTTGCGGAGGTTCTGCTGGATCTCCGGGATGTGCCGGTGCGTGCCGCCCACGGCATACGGGTTGGCCGATCCCAGGATCTCGCTCGCCAGGTACATCGTCTTCAGGCTCTTGCCGGCGCCGGACGGACCGACGGCGAGGACGGCGACGATGTCCTCCTCCTCGATGAGCCCGGCGTGGATCCCCGGGGCCAGCGCGAGCGAGACGGCGCTCGCGTTGCAGCCCGGCGCGGCGATGCGCTTCGCGCCGACGAGGTGCTCGCGCTGGCGACCGTCTCCGACCTGCAGCTCCGGGACGCCGTACGCCCAGGCGCCGAAGTGCTCGCCGCCGTAGAACGCGGCCCAGTCGGCCGGATCCTCCAGGCGGTGGTCGGCGCCGCAGTCGACGACGAGCGTCTCCGCGGGCAGCTGCGCCGCGATCTCGCCCGACTTGCCGTGCGGCAGGGCGAGGAAGACGATGTCATGGCCCGACAGGTTCTCGGCCGTGGACTCGACGAGCGTGAGGTGCGCCAGCGACCGCAGGTGCGGCTGGTGGGCGATGAGGGGGTGACCGGCGTTCTGATGCGCGGTCACGGTGCGGATCTCGAATTCCGGATGATCGGCGAGGATGCGGAGGAGCTCCCCACCCGCGTATCCGGATGCGCCGGCGACGGCGACCGAGAAGGTCATGCTGATTCCTTAGTGAGTGGACGACAGGGGCCTCGGCGACGGCGACGCCCACGTCGACCCACGAAGGGTCGCCCGAGCGCCGCCTAGATTCGGCGGTCGCGCAGGCGTCGGCGCAGGGCGCGGGCGGCGAGGGCCGCACGCGAACTCACGGTGCACCGGACGGAAAGCATGCGTCCACCCTAGCGGCCGTGCGGCGCCCGCCGCCACTCGGCGGGCGCCACACGGCGTCATTCGCGGACGGTCGCGCCGAAGCGCTCGGCCGCAAGG
>JAEWDJ010000240.1 GCA_023390155.1 Actinomycetes bacterium
GGCTCGTCGTCTGGACCGGCGGCAACGTCTCCGGCCGGGTCCCGGGCGAGGACCTCTTCGTCATCAAGCCCAGCGGGGTCGACTACGACGACCTCGCGCCCGAGAACATGATCCTCTGCACGCTCGACGGGAAGGTCGTCCCCGGTTCGCTCGGCAGCGACCGGTCCCCTTCCTCCGACACCGCCGCCCACGCCTACGTCTACCGCGCCATGCCCGAGGTCGGCGGGGTCGTGCACACGCACTCCACCTACGCCACGGCCTGGGCCGCGCGCGCCGAGGCCATCCCGTGCGTGATCACGGCGATGGCGGACGAGTTCGGCGGCGAGATCCCCGTCGGCCCGTTCGCGATCATCGGCGACGACTCGATCGGCCGCGGCATCGTCGCGACGCTCACCGGTCACCGCAGCCGCGCCGTGCTGATGCAGAACCACGGCGTCTTCACCATCGGCACAGACGCCCGCGACGCCGTCAAAGCCGCGGTCATGGCCGAGGACGTCGCCCGCACCGTGCACCTCGCCCGCCAGGGCGGACCGCTGGTGCCCATCCCGCAGGAGGCGATCGACCGTCTCTTCGACCGCTACCAGAACGTCTACGGACAGAACCCGGAAGGTGCCCTCTCCTGATGCCGAAGCTCACCCCGTCCCCGAACTCCGCCACGCTCGACGGCTACGAGGTCTGGTTCCTCACCGGCAGCCAGCACCTGTACGGTCCCGAGACGCTCGCCCAGGTCGCCGAGCAGTCGCGCGGCATCGCCGATCAGCTCGGCGCCTCCGCCGACGTCCCCGTGCGTGTCGTGTGGAAGCCGGTGCTCACCGACTCCGACGCCATCCGCCGCGTGATGCTGGAGGCCAACGCCGACGACAGCGTGATCGGTCTCGTCGCGTGGATGCACACCTTCAGCCCCGCCAAGATGTGGATCACGGGCCTCGACGCGCTGCAGAAGCCGCTCCTCCACTTCCACACCCAGGCCAACGTCGAGCTGCCCTGGGGCGAGATCGACTTCGACTTCATGAACCTGAACCAGGCCGCGCACGGCGACCGCGAGTTCGGCTACATCCAGACCAGGTTGAGCGTGCCGCGCACGACCGTCGTCGGTCACGTGAGCAACCCGACCGTCACCGCACGCATCGGCACGTGGACGCGTGCCGCCGCCGGCTGGGCGGCCACCCGCTCCCTCAAGCTCGCGCGCTTCGGCGACAACATGCGTTTCGTCGCCGTCACCGAGGGCGACAAGACGGAGGCCGAGCTGGCGTTCGGCGTGCAGGTCAACACCTGGGGCGTCAACGAGCTGGCCGACGCCGTGGCCGCCGCCTCCTCCGCCGACGTGGATGCGCTCGTGGCCGAGTACGAGGACCTCTACGACGTCGTCCCCGAGCTCCGCCGCGGCGGCGACCGCCACCAGTCGCTGCGCGACGGCGCCGCGATCGAGCTGGGGCTGCGCTCCTTCCTCGAGGGCGGCGGCTTCGGCGCCTTCACCACCAGCTTCGAGGACCTCGGGGCCCTCACGCAGCTGCCCGGACTCGCCGTGCAGCGCCTGATGGCCGAGGGCTACGGCTTCGGCGCCGAGGGCGACTGGAAGACGGCCATCCTGGTGCGCGCCGCGAACGTCATGGGCGCCGGCCTGCCGGGCGGCGCCTCCCTCATGGAGGACTACACCTACGACCTCA
This sequence comes from Actinomycetes bacterium, assembly GCA_023390155.1. Taxonomy (GTDB): domain Bacteria; phylum Actinomycetota; class Actinomycetes; order Actinomycetales; family Microbacteriaceae; genus Leifsonia. The sequence goes on from JAEWDJ010000240.1 coordinate 1,668, forward strand.
CGCCCGGCGACGAGCGCATCCTCGGCGCCCACATGCTGGAGGTCTCGCCCACCCTGACGACCGCGAAGCCGACCCTCGAGGTGCATCCGCTCGGCATCGGCGGCAAGGACGACCCGGTGCGCCTGGTCTTCACCGCGACGCCGGGCCCCGCGGTCGTCGTCGCCCTGTCGGACATGCGCGATCGCTTCCGTCTGGTGGCGAACGTGGTGGAGGTCGTCGAGCCGACGGCCCCGCTGCCGAAGCTCCCGGTCGGTCGCGCCGTGTGGAAGCCGGCCCCCGACTTCACGACGTCGGCGACGGCGTGGCTCGAGGCCGGCGCCGCGCACCACACCGTCATGAGCACCGCCGTCGGGGTGGAGGCGTTCGCGGACTTCGCCCGCATCGCCCGCACCGAGCTCCTCGTCATCGACGACGACACCACCCTGCGCGGCTTCGAGCGCGAGCTCGACTGGAACGCCGCCTACTACCGCCTCGCCCGGGGCATCTGACCGCCCGCCCCGGCCCCCGACGTCCTGGCCGCCGGCATGTCATCGGCCCGGCGGCCAGGATCCCCCTCTCCCGCCCCTCCCCCGTCAAGCCGTCGAGTACCCAGAAAACCGGCCGGAAACCGTCGAGTACGCAGAGAATCCGTGCACTCGACGGTTCGGGGGCGGTTGGATGGGGGCATGAGCGATCAGAAGCACGGGCCGCGACTGGCGGTCACCGGCGTGACGGGGACGGTCGGGAGGCTCACGGCGGCCGCGCTCGCCGATGCGGGCGTCGAGTTCCGGATGCTGGCACGGACGCCGGCGAAGGCGCCGCACCTCCCCGGGACGGTGACGCTCGAGTGCGCCTACGGCGACGCCGACCAGGCGCGTACGGCGCTCGCCGGCGTCTCCACGCTGTTCATGGTGTCGGCGGCCGAGAACGCCGAGCGTCTGCGCGAGCACTACGCGTTCGTCGACGCGGCCGCGGAGGCCGGCGTCGAGCACATCGTCTACACGTCGTTCTTCGGCGCCGCGCCGGATGCGACCTTCACCCTCGCCCGCGACCACTACGCGACCGAGCAGCGCATCCGCGAGACCGGGATGGCGTTCACCTTCCTGCGCGACAACCTCTACCTCGATTTCGTCGAGTACATGGTCGGCGACGACGGCGTGATCCGCGGGCCCGCCGGCGACGGGCGCGCGGCGATGGTCGCGCGGGCGGATGTGGCGCGGGTCGCGGCGGCCGTGCTGCAGCATCCTGAGCAGCACGCCGGCGCCACCTACGACCTCACCGGGCCCGAGGAGCTGACCATGGCGGAGGTGGCCGAGACGCTCTCGCACGGGCTCGGTCGGGCGGTCTCGTTCCACGACGAGACGGTGGAGGAGGCCTACGAGTCCCGCAAGAGATGGGACGCGCCCGACTGGCAGTACGACGCCTGGGTCTCGACCTACACGGCGATCCGCGCCGGCGAGCTCGCGGGCGTGAGCGACGCGGTCGAGCGCATCACGGCCCGCGCCCCGCTCTCCCTCGCCGAACTCCTGCGCGACCGCTGAGGGGCGCGAGGTTCACGTCGTGGCGGCCATTACGGGTGGGATGACCGCCACAACGTGAACCTCGGCGGGGGATGGTGCTGCTCAACCGCGACGACGCGAGCGGTCCTGCCGATACACGAGTGCATCGAAATCGGGTGCAAATCGCCGGTTCCGTGCGATGCTGGATATATGAAGGATTCTCAGAGCGGCGAGGCCTCCCGGCCCGCTTCCGCGCACGGCCCCGGTCGCGCGCCCTCGGGGATCCCGCTGACGGTCCGCCTCGGGGAGCAGGAGTACGCGGCGCTCGTGCGCATCGCCCGCCACCGCGACACCTCGGCGGCGACCCTGGTCGAGCAGCTCGTCCTCCACGCACTCAGCAAGACGGAGGTCACTCCCGCCGCCGAATCGCACCCGGCGCGCAAGCACACCACCTACGAGGAGGCCACCGCCGGCTTCCGCCCGGACGCGCCCCTGCGCGCGGACCCGGAGCCGGAACCGGAGCCGACCGGCTGACCCGACGTCCGGCTGATCCGACATCGGGGACGGAACGCCCCGCCTCCCTTGACCGCGGGCACGAACACTCCGATCCTCGAGTCATGGACCTCCCGAGTTCGCCCGCCGGCCGGCATCGCCATCGCGACGACGGCGAGCCCGGCGACGGGTTGGATCGCGCCGCCTCCGATCGTCGCCCCGGCGAAGCC
>JAEWDJ010000317.1 GCA_023390155.1 Actinomycetes bacterium
GATCCGCGTCATCGACGCCCTGCAGACCACGGCGGGGCGCGCGACCAGGATCAAGGCCGCGCTCATTCCTGTGTCCTTGCTGCCAGCCGTCTGGCCGTCCGCCGCGATCACCGGGAGACCCGCGTAAACTAGCCGACCGTGACCACGTTCAGAAGCACCCCGTACACCGTCGGCGTGTACGACCTCATGCGCCGTCCGGGCGAGATGAAGGAGCAGCGGCTCAGCATCCCTGTGCCCGAGAGACTGGGGGAGGGACTGCTCTCCGTCCCGGAGGGCGCGACCATCGACGTCGACCTCCGGATGGAGTCGATGCACGAGGGTATCCTCGTCACCGCCGACGCCCAGACGACCGCGACCGGCGTCTGCGGGCGGTGCCTGATCGACATCGAGCGGCCTGTCCAAGTCTATTTCCAGGAACTTTTCGCGTATCCTGCTGAGGAAGCTTTCGATTATGAGGTTCACGACGACCACGTGGATCTTGAACCTCTGATCAGGGATGCGGTGGTGCTGGCACTGCCGTTCCAGCCGGTGTGCCGGCCGGACTGCCCGGGTCTCGACCCAGAGACCGGGGAGAGGCTGGCGGATCTACCGGAGCGTGAGCCCGAGCAGACCATCGATCCTCGCTGGTCCGCGCTCGAGGGTTTCCAGGCTTCCGACACCGAATCCACAAGCACAATGTCCACCCCTACTGGCCCGGCGACCGGGTCCGGAGAAGAGAGTTAGTCATGGCCGTTCCGAAGCGGAAGCAGTCTCGCGCCAACACGCACGCCCGTCGTTCGCAGTGGAAGGCCGAGGTCCCCACGCTCGTCAAGACCATCGAGAACGGCAAGGTCACCTACAGCCTGCCGCACCGCGCCAAGGTCGTCGAGGACTCCGCGGGCACCGCGCTCTTCCTCGAGTACAAGGGCCGCAAGGTCGCCGACGTCTGATCTGACCCAGAAGGGTCGGTGACTCTGTATGGTCGGCGAGAACACTGACCGAACCGCACTCATCGAGAAGCTCGGGGTCGACATCGACCCCGAGCTTCTCGGGCTTGCGCTGACACACCGCTCGTACGCGTACGAGCACGGCGGCATCCCGAACAACGAGCGCCTCGAGTTCCTCGGCGACTCGATCCTCGGCCAGGCCGTCACGGTGAAGCTCTTCCGGGAGAACCCGGACCTCGACGAGGGCGAGCTCGCGAAGCGCCGGGCCAGCCTCGTCAGCTCCGTCGCGCTGGCCGAGGTGGCCCGCGGCATCGGCCTGGGCGAGTACCTCCTGCTCGGGCGCGGCGAGAACCAGAGCGGCGGCCGCGAGAAGGCCTCCATCCTGGCGGACACGGTCGAGGCCATCATCGGCGCCGCCTACCTCGACGCCGGGGGAGCGGAGGCCACGGCCCTCGTGCTCCGGCTGATCGAGCCGTTGCTCGGCGACCCCGACCGCTTCGGCGCGGCCATGGACCCGAAGACCAGCCTGCAGGAGGCGGCCGCCCACCGCGGCGCCGGCCTGCCCGTATACACGGTCACCAGCACCGGCCCCGACCACTCCAAGATCTTCCACGCGTCGGTCTCCGTCGGCGAGCTGGTCACCGCCGACGGCGAGGGCACGAGCAAGAAGCAGGCCGAGATGGCCGCCGCGCTGAACGCCTGGACCGAGCTCACGAGACGAAGTGCCCGAGCTTCCCGAGGTTGAGGTCGTCCGCGCCGGACTCGCTCCCGCGGTCACCGGCGCGACCATCCTCGGCGTGGAGGTCCTCGAGCCGCGCTCGCTCAAACGGCACGACCCGCTCGCGGGGGAGTTCGAGGCGCTGCTCACCGGCCGGGTGATGGGCGTCCCCGTCCGCCGCGGCAAGTTCCTCTGGATCCCGCTCGACGGCGAACCGCGCCGCGCCATCGTCGCGCATCTCGGCATGAGCGGTCAGATCCTGCTCCGCGACCCCGGCGCCGTCGAGGCCGGGCTCCTCCGCATCCGCCTCCACATCGAGGCCGCCCCGCAGGCGGACGGCTCACGCCGCGAGCTCTGGGTGCACTTCGTCGACCAGCGCATCTTCGGCTCCATGGCCGTGGACGCCCTCATCCCCACGCCCGACGGCGCCCCCGGCGGCCGGGGGACCGACGAGCCGCGGATCCCCACCCAGGTCGCCCACATCGCCCGCGACCCCCTCGACCCCGCCTTCGACGACCGCGCCTTCGCCGCAGCCCTCGCCCGCAAGAACACCGGCATCAAGCGCGCCCTCCTCGACCAGACCCTCGTCAGCGGCATCGGCAACATCTACGCGGACGAGGCTCTCTGGGCCGCCCGCATCCACTACGAGCAGCCCGCCTCCTCCCTCAGCACCGCGAAGGTACGCACCCTCCTCGCCGAGATCCGGCACGTCCTCGACAAGGCGCTGGCCGAGGGCGGAACCAGCTTCGACGCGCAGTACGTCAACGTCAACGGCAACTCCGGCTACTTCGCCCACTCCCTCAACGCCTACGGCCAGCAGGGCAAGCCGTGCCCCCGCTGCGGGACCCCGATCGTGCGGGAACGGTTCATGAACCGGTCGTCGCACTTCTGCCCGCGGTGCCAGCGGGTGCGGTGAGGGCGTCTGCCCGCTCGGTTTCGACACGTCTGAGTGCAGGAATGTGAGCTAGGCGTATAATTGCTGCATGAGTGATCTGATTCGCACCGCGCGCAAGCGCGCCGGTCTCACCGGCGGGCAGCTGGGTGAGCGGCTCGGCATCACTGCCGGAGCCGTCTCGCGCATGGAGCGGTCCGAACGCGAGGGGGCCATCCAGCTCGACACACTGCGGCGGGCGCTCGATGCGATGGGACAGAACCTCCAGCTCGACGCTCAGCCGGACAGCCCGTACGCGGGATTCACCCCGGCGAGCGTGACCGACGAGATCAACAGGGCGATCGACGCCGACGAGCCCGAGACCGCCCTCCGGATGCTCACCCACGCATTGTCGATGCTCACGCACCACCGCGACCGGTTCACCCAGGCCGATCTCGAGCGGCGGCCGTCCGAGATCGGCGACCCGCGCTGGGAGCAGCTGTTCCGGGCGCTCTACGCCGATGCCCTGCCAGGCCGGCAACGACCGAGCTGGGCCGAGCCTGAGCGGCTGGATCGTCGCTGGTACGTGTTCGGCGACTACGAGTCCCTGCGACGCCGGGCCCAGGAGACCACGCCGGAGGGGCTCCGGAAGCTGAACATCATGCTCGACGAGCGATCGCTGACCCGGGCATGAGCGGTGGCCTGCGGCTCACGCCCGAGGAGGTGAAGGCGCTCGTCGATGAACTCGAGCGGCGGCTCGAGGAGCGCGGTGTGCCCGCGTCCATCCTCATCTTCGGGGGCGCCGCGATGGCGCTGCGCTTCCCCGACGATCCCGATGTCCGCACGACGAGCGATATCGACGCCGCATACGAGCCGATCGCCGAGGTGGACGAGGTCGTCGCGGAGATGGCGCGCGACTTCGATCTGCCCGACCGCTGGCTGAACGCGTCCGGGAAGCCCTGGAATGTGGTGCGGCCCTCGGGTGCAACCGTCACCGTCGCCGACGGGGAGGAGCTCATCGCGATGAAACTTGCCGCGGGCCGCGCGCAGGACATGGCCGACCTCCGGATCGCTGCGCGCAATCTGCAGATCCGCCACGCGGGTGAGCTCGTTGACATCGCCTACCGGCTCTACGGAGAGGACTCTCCAGCGCTCAGCGACGGCCGAGAGTCGTACGAGCTGTTCGCCGAGGACGTACTGAAGCCCAGACGGTCCCGAGGGCACAGGCGCGCACAGGCCGAGTGACCGAGCGCGGAGTCCGCCAGCGGTTCCCCCTCACCCGATCCGCTTCTGCCACGTCCCCGTCAGCGCGTGGGGCCGGAAGCCGAACGCCCGGTTGATGGCGAGCATGGGGGTGTTCTCGTCGGCGTTCCAGGTGAGCAGGCGCTGGATGTGCGGGGCGTGGTGGGCGAGTTCGTGGATGTTGTGGAGCTTGACGAGGGTGCCGAGGCGGTGGCCGCGGTGGGCGGCGGTGACCAGGGTGTCGTACTGTTCGGCCTTGTCGCCGTCTGCGGGGACGGCGATCTCGGTGTAGGCGGCGAGGTCGCCGGTGGCATCGTGCTGGGCCACCGTCACGAGGAGGGGTTCGCCGCGGGCGGCGAGCTCGCGTTCCTGGGCGCGGACGCGGTCGCCGGTCCACGCCTCGCGGTCGAGGGCGATGCCGCTCTGGGGCACGTCGACGACCATGCGCTCCTTGAGCGCGGCGAAGGCGTCGAGCAGGTGGTCGGGCGCCGAGCCGAACCAGGAGACGACCCGGTAGCCGTCGGCCGTCGCGGCGGTGCTGGCGAGCGCGACCTCCCGCACGGAGGGCAGGGGGAGCGCGAGCTCGCTCGAGCGCTCGATCTGGCCGAGGCGGTAGCCGTGGCGGAGGGCGAAGCGCACGCCGGGGTGGTCGGCGGGGAGACCGGAGGAGCCGGCGGGGGCGCGCACCCAGGACGCCTCCTCGGGCAGGGAGTGGACGGGATGCTCGGTGTACGTGCTCACGACGGTGCGGCCGCCCTCGGCGGCCAGCTCCTCACCCGCGGCCAGCAGCGCGGACCCGATGCCCCGGCCACGGAGGGCGGGCACGACGTCGAGCAGGAGGGAGACGGTCTCGGCGTCCTCGTCGAGCGGGAAGTCGGCCTCCACCCGACCCACGATGGCGCCCTCCTCGACGGCGACCAGCAGGATCTTCTCGTGGTAGTCCTGCGCGCGCAGTCCGGCGAGCGCCTCCTCCGCGGTCTCGACGAAGTCGTCGTCGCCCCACAGGTCGACGACGATGCCGTTCAGCACGCCGACGAGCTCCTCGAAGGCGGCGGAGTCGGGGGTGCCGAGGCGTTCGGGAGGCGCGAGCCGTCGGATCTCCAGCGTCCATCACCTCCCCCGGGACTCGTCCGGGGCGCCGTCGCCCGGACCGGAATCACTCAGCCTAATGCGGCCCGAGCCGCGTGTGAAGATCGTCGACCGGTTTGGTTTCGATCGTGTAAATCCCGGGCATCCACTTGGTTGCAAAAGCTTGCACAGCATGTAGTCTCAGCACACATATTCGTGGTGCGACGTGGCAACTACGCCACGTTCGTGACGGATTTCACGTCGAGAGGCAGAAGATGTTTCGAAAGAAAGTCACCATCGGTGCGGCGGTTGCAGCGTCGCTCGCACTGGTCCTCGCCGGATGTGCCAACCAGCCGTCCAGCGGGGGGTCGACCTCCGGAAGCTCGAAGGTCGACATCCCGGCGATCACCTCGATCGACACCCCGAAGGACGCGGTCCTGCCGGCCGGAGACGGCAAGGCGACCTGCCCCGCGGGCCTGACGATCGGCTACGTCGGAGCGGAGACGGGCCCCAACGCCCAGCTCGGCATCAACATCTACAACGGCATCCAGCTCGCGATCGACCAGCACAACGAGTCGAACAAGGACTGCCAGGTCGGGTTCAAGAAGTTCGACACCGAGGGCGACCCGAACAAGGCGACCGGTCCGGTGACCCAGGCGGTCAACGAAGCGGACATCGTCGGCGTCGTCGGCCTCCCGTTCTCGGGCGAGTCCAAGGCCACGGGCAACATCTTCGAGCAGCAGGGCCTGGTCCACATCACCCCGTCGGCCACGAACCCCGGCCTGACGGAGAACGGCTGGACGACCTTCTACCGCGGCCTCGGCAATGACGCCGTCCAGGGCCCGGCGGCGGCGAAGTTCCTCACCGACCAGCTGAAGGCGAAGAAGGTCTACCTGGTCCAGGACGACTCCGACTACGGCATCGGCCTCGGCACCCAGACCTCGCAGGCGCTCGGCGACGCGCTCGTCGGCACCGACAAGGTGACCACCGGGCAGAAGGACTTCTCGGCCGTGATCTCCAAGATCCTGAACGCGAAGCCCGACGCGGTCTACTACGCCGGCTACTACGCCGAGGGCGCCCCGTTCGACCAGCAGCTGGTCAACAAGGGCTTCACCGGCACGTTCGTGGCCCCGGACGGTGTGAAGGACGACCAGTTCATCAAGCTGGCCGGCGACGCGTCCAGCAACGCGTACTTCACCTGCCCCTGCATCCCGGGCGAGCTGATCCCCGACTTCGAGTCGGCCTACAAGAAGCTCGCGAACGCGGAGCCCGGCACCTACTCGATCGAGGGCTACGACGCCGCAACCGTCCTGCTCGCCGGCATCGACAAGGGCAAGACGAGCCGCGCCGACCTGCTCGCGTGGGTCAAGGGCTACGACGCCGACGGTCTCAGCAAGCACTACAAGTGGGACTCGAAGGGTGAGCTCCAGGCGCCGGCCGTCTACGGCTACAAGGTCGAGGGCGGCAAGATCGTCCCGATCGGCACCATCGGATAGCGCGACACCGTGAGGATGCCGCGGGCCGCCGTGGCCCGCGGCATCCTTGCGTTCCGCCCCCTCATCCGCACATGCCCGGATCGACGGCGATCCGGCACTTAACTCTGGATGCACGAATGCTCGAACTCCTTGCCCTCCATCCCGCCCTCGACAACTCCTGGATCAACTTCGACGTCAACGCGCTGGTCCAGAACTTCTGGAGCGCCACCTTCGACGGCCTCACCTTCGGCGCCATCTACGGCCTGATCGCGGTCGGGTACACGCTCGTCTACGGCGTGCTGAACCTCATCAACTTCGCCCACTCCGAGGTCTTCATCGTCGGTGCGTACGGCGTCGTCATCACGCTCACCTCGCTCGGTTTCGGGCCGAGCGCCCCCAACCTCAGTCCCGGGGCCATCATCGGCGACCTCCTGCTGGCACTGCTCGTCGGCATGGCTGCATCGGCGTTCACCGCCTGGGTGCTCGAACGCGTGGCCTACCGTCCGCTGCGAAAACGGAACGCGCCCCGCCTCGTGTTCCTCATCACGGCGATCGGCGCCTCGTTCACGATCCAGTACCTGATCTTCCTGATCCGGGGAGCGAACGCGGAGCCGGCGGTGACGATGTTCATCCCGACGCCGATCTTCGACGTGTTCGGGACGATCGTGAACAGCCAGCAGATCATCATCGTGGTGGCCTCCGTGATCCTGATGATCGCGACCGACTGGTTCATCCGCCGCACCCGCACCGGTCGCGGGATCCGGGCCGTCGCCCAGGACCCTGACACCGCGACGCTGATGGGCGTGAACAAGGAGCGGATCATCCAGATCACGTTCATCACCGGCGGTATCCTCGCCGGCGCGGCGGCGCTCTTCTACGTGATGCTGGTGCCCTCGGGTGTGATCTACAACGGCGGGTTCGTCCTCGGCGTCAAGGCGTTCGCGGCGGCCGTGCTCGGCGGCATCGGCAACGTTCGGGGCGCTCTCCTCGGCGGCCTGCTCCTCGGCGTGATCGGCAACTACGGCCAGATCCTCCTCGGCGACTCGCAGTGGACCGACGTCGTCGCGTTCGTCGTCCTCGTCCTCGTCCTCCTGATCAAGCCGACCGGCATCCTCGGCACCTCGCTCGGAAGGAGCCGCGCATGAGCATGACAGAAGGCCCCAAGGTTCTGCCCGACGCCCGGTCGGAGCAGGCGGCCGACGCGATGGAGGCCGCGCGCGGCAACCGTCGCAGTCCCTTCCAGCCGCTGCGGGACAAGTGGAACGGGCTGCCGCGGCCGGTCCAGTGGCTGTGGCTGCTGATCGTCGTGGCGCTGGCGTACGCGCTGCCGTACCTCAACTTCTTCCCGCTGACGACGGCGCCCGGCAACGACTGGCCGCTGGCCTGTTTCGCCATGGCGACGTACGCGCTGGTCGCGGTCGGCCTCAACATCGTGGTCGGCTACGCCGGCCTGCTCGACCTCGGCTACGTCGCGTTCTTCGCGGTCGGGTCGTACACGGCCGCGATGCTGACCAGCCCGGACTCGCCGTTCCTCAAGATCCCGTACCTCTGGACCATCCCGGTGGCGATGGCCATCACGATGATCTTCGGCGTGATCCTCGGCGTCCCGACGCTCCGCCTGCGCGGCGACTACCTGGCGATCGTGACGCTCGGCTTCGGTGAGATCGTCCGCATCCTCGCCACGATCATCCCGGCGATGAAGGGCCAGGTCGGCTTCCAGAACGTCGGGCACCCGCCGGGGGAGCAGGCCAACGGTGTGCCGATCTTCTCGAACTCGAACGGCGTGCCCTGGTATTGGCTGACGGTGACGATCATCATCATCGTGCTGCTGCTGGTCGGCAACCTCGAGCGCAGCCGCGTCGGCCGCGCGTGGATCGCCATCCGCGAGGATGAGGACGCCGCCGAGATCATGGGCGTCCCGACCTTCAAGTACAAGGTCTGGGCGTTCGCGATCGGCGCCGGCGTCGGCGGCCTCTCGGGAGCGCTGTTCGCCGGTCAGGTCGGCTTCGTGAACAACCAGAAGTTCGACGTGCAGACCTCCATCCTGTTCCTCGCCGCCGTCGTGCTCGGCGGTGCGGGCAACAAGGTGGGCGCGATGATCGGCGGCGCGATCGTGGCGTACATCCCGCTGCGGTTCACGGCCATCGCCGATTACAAGTACCTCATCTTCGGCATCGCCCTGGTGCTCATCATGATCTTCCGTTCGCAGGGGCTGTTCCCGGCGCGGCAGAAGCTGCTGGCCTACGGCCGGCACGCGTATCGACGAGTAGCCCAGACGGCGAGAGGAGGCGCGAAGTGACCGACGAGAGAGAGCCGGCCGTGCGGCCGGACGCGCCGGACGAGACCGTCCTCGGTGCGAACGACGACGAGCTGGAGGCCGCGGGCGTCGACCTGGCGGTCGCCGAGGCGGCGGCGCCCGACCGTGAGATCGCGGTCGAGGTGGGCGAGAACATCGTGGAGGTGCGCAACCTGACCGTCAAGTTCGGCGGGCTGCTCGCGCTCGACGACGTGTCGTTCGACATCCGACGCGGCGAGATCCTCGGCCTGATCGGACCGAACGGCGCGGGCAAGACGACGTGCTTCAACGCGATGACCGGCGTCTACAAGCCGACGAGCGGCGACGTGCTGCTCGAGGGCCAGTCGATCAAGGGGCGCAAGCAGCACCAGATCACCCGGCTCGGCCTGTCCCGCACCTTCCAGAACATCCGCCTCTTCGGCGAGATGACGGCGCTGGAGAACGTGGTCGTCGGGCTCGACGCGCGGCACCGCACGTCCGTGCCGGGCGCCCTGCTGCGGCTCCCGCGGCACACCCGCGAGGAGAAGTCTGCGATCGAGCGCGGGATGGCGCTGCTGGAGTTCGTCGGCATCGCCGACCTCGCCGGCACGCTGTCGCGCCACCTGCCCTACGGCTACCAGCGCCGGCTCGAGATCGCGCGCGCGCTCGCGACCGACCCGAAGGTACTGTGCCTCGACGAGCCGGCGGCCGGCTTCAACCCGGCGGAGAAGGAGGAGCTGATGGACCTCATCCGCACCATCCGCGCCGACGGGTACACCGTGCTGCTCATCGAACACGACATGAAGCTGGTGATGGGCGTCACCGACCGGATCGTGGTCCTGGAGTTCGGCCGCAAGCTCGCGGACGACGTCCCGGAGGCCATCCGCAACGACCCGCGCGTGATCGCCGCCTACCTCGGGGAGCCCGAAGATGACGTTGCTTGAGCTGAAGAACATCAGCGTGTCCTACGGCCGCATCGAGGCCATCCACGACATGTCCTTCTCGGTGGAGGAGGGCGAGATCGTGAGCCTCATCGGCGCGAACGGCGCCGGCAAGTCCACGACGATGAAGACGATCTCGGGCATCCTCAACCCGACGAAGGGGTCCATCACCTTCGACGGCGAGGACATCACCAAGATGAAGGCGCACATCCGCGTCGTGCGCGGGATCAGCCAGGCGCCGGAGGGCCGGGGGATCTTCCCGGGCATGACGGTCATGGAGAACCTCGACATGGGGGCGTTCGGCCGCAAGGACCGCAGCAACATGAGCGCGGACTTCGACCGCGTGTTCGCGCTGTTCCCGCGCCTGGCCGAGCGCAAGACGCAGGTGGGCGGCACGATGTCGGGCGGCGAGCAGCAGATGCTCGCCATCGGTCGGGCGCTGATGTCGAATCCGCGCCTCCTGCTGCTCGACGAGCCGTCGATGGGCCTCGCGCCGCAGTTCATCCGCCAGATCTTCTCGATCGTGACGGAGATCAACAAGCAGGGCACGACCGTCCTGCTGGTCGAGCAGAACGCCAACCAGGCGCTGGCCCGCGCGCATCGCGCCTTCGTGCTGGAGACGGGGAGCATCACCCACGCCGGCACCGGCAAGGAGCTGCTCGCCGACCCGGCCATCAAAGAGGCGTACCTCGGCGTCGGCTGAGCCGCGCAGAGCCGCACAGGAGGTGCGCGTCGTCTCGGCGAGGCGGCGCGCATCTCCCGCGTGGTGCGCGGACGTTACGGTAAATTCACCTGCGTGTATCTGAAGAGTCTGACGCTCAAGGGCTTCAAGTCGTTCGCCCAGCCGACGACCTTCGCCTTCGAGCCCGGCGTCACCTGCGTGGTGGGGCCGAACGGCTCGGGCAAGTCCAACGTCGTCGACGCCCTCGCCTGGGTGATGGGCGAGCAGGGCGCGAAGACCCTCCGCGGCGGCAAGATGGAGGACGTCATCTTCGCCGGCACCTCCACCCGCGGCCCGCTCGGGCGCGCCGAGGTGCAGCTCACCATCGACAACTCCGACGGCGCGCTGCCGATCGAGTACTCCGAGGTGACCATCTCGCGCACGCTGTTCCGCAACGGCGGCAGCGAGTACGCGATCAACGGGCAGTCGTGCCGGCTCCTCGACGTGCAGGAGCTGCTGAGCGACTCGGGCCTGGGGCGCGAGATGCACGTCATCGTCGGCCAGGGGCAGCTCGACGCGGTGCTGCGCGCGACGCCGGAGGAGCGGCGCGGCTTCATCGAGGAGGCCGCGGGCATCCTGAAGCATCGCCGCCGCAAGGAGAAGACCCTCCGCAAGCTCGACGCCATGCAGGCCAACCTGACCCGCCTGAGCGATCTGGCCGGGGAGGTGCGGCGGCAGCTGAAGCCGCTCGGGCACCAGGCCGAGATCGCCCGGGAGGCGCAGTCCATCGCCGCAGTGGTCAGGGATGCGCGGGCGCGCCTGCTCGCGGACGAGGTCGTCGGCCTCCGCCGCGTGCTCGACGACCACACCCGGTCGGAGGCCGAGCGGCACTCCGAGCAGATCGTCCTCCAGGAGCAGCTGGAGCAGAAGCAGCTGAGGCGCACGCGGCTGGAGCAGGCGCAGATCGGCGACGCCGTCGACGTGGCCCGCAGCACCGCGTTCGCGCTGGAGCAGGTGCAGGACCGTCTCCGCTCGCTCTACACCCTGGCCACCCAGCGGCTCGCGCTCCTGGGCAGTCAGGCCGAGACGCCCGACGACGGCCCGCGGGTCAGCCCGCAGATGGTGCAGGACGCGCACGAGGAGGCCGAGCGCCTGCGCGCCGTCGTGACGGAGGCGGAGGCGGCGTGGGTCGCCGCGCAGGCCGCGACCCGGGCCGCCCGCGGTCGCCTCGACGCCGTGGACGAGGAGATCGCCGCCCAGAGCGCCCTCGTCTCGCGCCACGACCTGGAGATCTCGAAGCTGAGCGGTCAGGCGGAGGCCGCGGCACAGCGCCTCGCCGCCGTCCGCGGCGAGGTGCTCCGGCAGCAGAACGCGCTCGACGCCGCGACCGAGCGGCTCAAGCAGGCGCAGCTCGCGTTCGACCAGCGGGAGGCGGAGGCCGGGGAGGCGGATGCCGGCGAGGGCTCCCTCGACGAGGCGTACGAGCTCGCGCAGGCGGACCTCTTCGAGGCGGAGGCCGAGATCGAGCGGCTGCGCGAGGAACTCCACACGCTCGAGCGCGAGCGGGACGCCCTCGCGGCGCGCACCGGCGCCCTGTCCCTCGCCCTGGACCAGAAGGACGGCTCCGCCGCCCTCGTCGCCGCCCGGCTCGCCGGAGTGCGCGGCCTCGTGGCGGAGCACATCCGCGTGCACCCCGGATACGAAGCCGCCATCGCGGCCGCCCTCGGCTCCCTCGCCGACGCCGTGCTGGCGGACGACCGCGCCTCCGCGTTCGACGCCGTCGCCCACGCCGCCGCCGACGATCTGGGGCGGGTGGAGGTCGTGCTCGCCGAGGCCGCCGTCCCCGCCGTCGACCTGACCGGCGTCGCGGGAGTCGTGCCCGCC
>JAEWDJ010000334.1 GCA_023390155.1 Actinomycetes bacterium
GAGTCCCTGATCGTCGGCGGCGAGCTGGTGAAGCGCGCCGCCGCTCCCGGGCAGATCGTGCCGGTGGATTCCGAGCACTCCGCCATCGCGCAGGCGCTGCGCTCGGGGACCGCCCGCGAGGTGCGCCGGCTGGTGCTCACCGCCTCGGGAGGCCCCTTCCGCGGCCGGTCGCGCGACTCGCTCCGCGACGTGACCCCGGCCGAGGCGCTCGCCCACCCCACCTGGGACATGGGGCTCGTCGTGACGACGAACTCCTCGACCCTCGTGAACAAGGGCCTCGAGGTGATCGAGGCGCACCTGCTCTTCGACGTGCCCTACGACCGGATCGACGTGACGGTGCACCCGCAGTCCGTCATCCACTCGATGGTGGAGTTCGTCGACGGCTCCACGATCGCCCAGGCCTCCCCGCCGGACATGCGCCTCCCCATCTCGCTCGGCCTCGGCTGGCCCGACCGGGTGGCCGGTGTCGGCGTCCCGCTCGACTGGACGACGGCGCACACCTGGACCTTCGAGCCGCTCGACGACGACGCCTTCCCGGCCGTCGCCCTCGCCAAGCGGGTCGGCACCGCCGGCTCGACCTACCCCGCCGTGTTCAACGCCGCGAACGAGCAGGCCGTCGCCGCATTCCACGCGGGCGCCATCGGCTACCTCGACATCCTGGACACCGTCGAGCGGGTGGTCGACCGGCACACGCCGGCCGCCGAGCTGACCCGCGAGTCCCTCGCCGAGGCCGAGCGCTGGGCCCGGGAGACGGCGGACGCGCTGCTGGCCCGCTAGGGTCGGGGGCGCGCAGCCGTTCCTGACCAGCCCATAGCCGTCTAGCGGCTGGCTCCAAGCTGCGCGCCGCTAGCCTGAACACGTGGAATCCGTGCTCCTGTTCGTCCTCGGCGTCGTCATCATCCTGATCGGCGTCGCCGTGTCGATCGCGCTGCACGAGGTGGGGCATCTGGTGCCCGCGAAGCTCTTCGGCGTCAAGGTCACGCAGTACATGATCGGCTTCGGCAAGACCCTGTTCTCGTTCCGCCGGGGCGAGACGGAGTACGGGGTCAAGGCCATCCCGCTCGGCGGCTACATCTCGATGATCGGGATGTTCCCGCCCGGCAAGGAGGGCGGCGCGGGGCGCAACGCGACCACCGGCTTCATGCAGTCCATGGTGCAGGACGCGCGGGTGGCGAGCGCGGAGACCGTGGCCGTCGGCGAGGAGGAGCGCACCTTCTACCGGCTGCCGGTGTGGAAGCGCGTCATCATCATGTTCGGCGGCCCGTTCATGAACCTGGTCATCGCCGTGGTGCTCTTCGGCGTGCTGCTGATGGGCTTCGGCGCCCCGCAGAACTCGACGACGATCGCGACCGTCAGCCAGTGCGTCCTGCCCGCGACGAGCACCAGCCAGACCTGCTCGTCGGGCGACCCGCAGGGGCCGGCCGCCGCGGCGGGGCTGAAGCCGGGCGACACCATCGTGAGCATCGACGGCACCCCGATCACGACCTGGGCGCAGTCGACCGCGATCATCCGGGAGGCCGCCGACCGGTCGCTCGCCGTCGTGCTGCGGCGGGACGGCCAGGAGCGCACGGTCACGCTCACCCCGACCACCAACCAGGTCGCGAAGACCGATGCCGACGGCAAGGTCGTGAAGGCCTCCGACGGGTCGGTCGAGACGCTCACCGTCGGCTTCGTCGGCATCGGGCCCGTCCAGGAGCTGGTGCCGCAGCCGATCACGTCGGTGCTGCCGGCCGTCGGCGCCCAGACCGGGGCCGTCTTCAACGTCTTCCTCCACCTCCCGCAGCGCATGGTCGACGTCTGGAACGCCGCCTTCGGCTCCGCGGAGCGTGACGCGAACGGCCCGATCAGCGTGGTCGGGATCGGCCGTGCCGCGGGGGAGCTCACGGCCCTCGACGGCGTCCCCGTCGTGGACAAGGCGTACACGATGGTCGGGATGCTGGCCTCGCTCAACGTCGCCCTCTTCGTCTTCAACCTCATCCCGCTCCTCCCGCTCGACGGCGGCCACATCGCGGGCGCTCTCTGGGAGGGGCTGCGACGCACGGTCGCGAAGATCTTCCGCCGGCGCGACCCGGGTCCGGTCGACATGGCGAAGCTGATGCCGCTGACCTTCGCGGTCGTCATCGTGCTCGGCGGGATGAGCGTGCTGCTGATG
Source organism: Actinomycetes bacterium (assembly GCA_023390155.1). GTDB lineage: Bacteria > Actinomycetota > Actinomycetes > Actinomycetales > Microbacteriaceae > Leifsonia. The sequence goes on from JAEWDJ010000334.1 coordinate 2,153, forward strand.
TACGCGGACATCGTGAAGCCGGTCAACCTGTTCGGCTAGCGCACTCCCCGGCAACGTCCAGCCCGTTCCCACCGGCCCGCGTAGGATTGACGCGTGGCAGCAATCAACCTGGGGATGCCCAAGGTCCCCGAGACCCTCGCACCCCGTCGCAAGTCCCGTCAGATCCGAGTCGGCAAGGTCCTCGTCGGCGGTGACGCGCCGGTGAGTGTCCAGTCGATGACCACGACGCCGACGACGAACATCAACGCGACGCTGCAGCAGATCGCCGAGCTCACCGCCTCCGGCTGCGACATCGTCCGCGTCGCCGTGCCGAGCCGCGACGACGCCGAGGCACTCCCGATCATCGCGAAGAAGAGCCAGATCCCGGTCATCGCCGACATCCACTTCCAGCCCAACTACGTCTACGCCGCGATCGACGCCGGCTGCGCGGCGGTCCGGGTGAACCCCGGCAACATCCGCAAGTTCGACGACCAGGTCGGCAAGATCGCGGCGTACGCGAAGGCGGCGGGCGTCTCGCTCCGCATCGGCGTGAACGCCGGATCGCTCGAGCCGAGCCTCCTGCAGAAGTACGGCAAGCCCACCGCCGAAGCGCTCGTCGAGAGCGCCGTGTGGGAGGCCAGCCTCTTCGAGGAGCACGACTTCCACGACTTCAAGATCTCGGTCAAGCACAACGACCCGATCGTCATGGTGAAGGCCTACCGTCAGCTCGCCGAGCGGGGCGACTGGCCCCTGCACCTCGGCGTGACGGAGGCCGGGCCCGAGTTCCAGGGCACCATCAAGTCGGCGACCGCGTTCGGCATCCTGCTCGGGGAGGGCATCGGCGACACCATCCGCGTCTCGCTCTCGGCCCCGCCCGCTCAGGAGGTCAAGGTCGGCCTGCAGATCCTGCAGTCGCTGAACCTCCGCGAGCGCAAGCTGGAGATCGTCTCGTGCCCGAGCTGCGGGCGTGCGCAGGTCGACGTCTACACGCTCGCGAACGACGTGACGAGCGGCCTCGAGGGCATGAGCGTGCCGCTCCGCGTCGCCGTCATGGGCTGCGTCGTCAACGGCCCGGGGGAGGCCCGCGAGGCCGACCTCGGCGTCGCCAGCGGCAACGGCAAGGGCCAGATCTTCGTCAAGGGCGAGGTCATCAAGACCGTGCCCGAGGCCGAGATCGTCCCGACGCTGATCGCCGAGGCCAACCGCATCGCGGCCGAGATGGGCGAGGCGGGCGGCCCGTCGGGCGAGCCCGTCGTCACGGTCGGCGCGCACTAGCGCCGACGGGGGAGGCGGGGCCTTCTCACCCCACGACGTCGAACCGGACCGTGCCGGTCGCGATGTCCGCGCCGAGCAGGTGCAGCCGCACCCGCGCGCCCGGGCGTACGCCGTCCGGG
>JAEWDJ010000346.1 GCA_023390155.1 Actinomycetes bacterium
GCCGGACGGACCCGTTCGGCATCGCCTACGCGGAGTACGCGATCGGACAGCCGCGCCAGCTGCTGGTGACCCCGCGCGTCGTCGCGCTCGACCGCGGCGAGCTCGACGTCGCCCACAGCGAGGGCACCGAGCACGAGCTGCTGCGGCACAGCATCCCGAGCGCGGACGAGCTGATCGCCCGAGAGTACCGCCCCGGCGACCCGCTGCGGAGGGTGCACTGGCGCGCCACCGCCCGCCACGACAAGCTGATGGTCCGGCAGGAGGAGCAGCGCAGCAACCCGGAGGCCTGGCTGCTGCTCGACACCCGTGGCGGCCTCGTGGACGCCGACGCGTTCGAGGCCCACATCGACCTGATGGCGTCGGTCGGCGTGCACCTCCTCGACGAGGGCTTCGCCGTCAGCGTGGTCGAGTCGTCCGAGCGGCAGCTCAACGGCCGCAGCGGAGCCGGCCGCACCGGCACGCTCGGGGCGACGAGCCCCACCTACGACCTCGGCGGCGCCGACCGCCTCCTGCTCGCGGATCTCGCCGGTGTCGAGGAGGGCGAGTCGCCCCGCGACGACGCCGTCGCCGAGCTCGCGACCGGCCTGCGGCGCGCCGGACGTGCGGTGCCGGTGTTCGCCTTCCTGCTCGGCGGCACACGCGAGCTCGGATCGCTCGCCGCCCTGCGCTCGATGGGGGATCCCGCGGTCGCCTTCCTCGCCGAGTCCACCCCGGCGGAGGTGGAGGAGGTGCTCGGCGACGCCGGCTGGCTGTGCGTGCCGTACGGTCCCGGCGACGGCCCGGCCGCGTGCTGGCAGCGGGCGCTCGTGCGCCAGCGGGCGGTGACGCATGGTTAGCGAGTCCATCGCCGTCGCCGTCCCGCAGACGGTTCGCCGTCGCGTCGGCTACTGGCGGATCACCGGTGCCCTCGTGCTGCAGGTGCTGGCGCTCAGCGTCGCACTGATCGGGCTCATCCAGGGGCTGGGCTGGTGGTTCGCCCTGATGCTCACGGCGGCGTTCCTGCTCGTCGCCGGGGCGGGCCTCCGGACGCTCGGCGTGAACCGGGGCCTCGTGCCGGTGCTCGAGATCGTGCTCGCGGCGATGGTGATGACGGCGGCGTTCGGCGGCGGGACGGGCCTGCTCGGCATCCTCCCGACGCCCGAGACGTTCGCGCGCTGGTGGACGCTGCTGCAGCAGGCGATGCTCTCGATCTACCAGCAGGGCACGCCGGCGGAGAGCCTGCCCGAGTTCCTTTTCCTCGTCGTCGGCGGCGCCTGCCTGATCGCGGTGGTCCTCGACACGCTCGCGATCGCCATCCGCACCCCCGCCTTCACCGCCGTCGGCATCGCCGCCGTCCTCGTGGTGCCCGGCGCGCTGCTCGGGGACGGCCTCGACCCGACCGCGCTCGCCCTGTCGGCGATCGCCTACCTCTGGCTGCTGCGCAGCGACGTGCGCACCCGCCGCCCGGGGTCTCCCCGCCCGGGGGCCGCACTGGCGGTGGGCGCGTCCGCGACCGTCCTCGCCGTGCTGCTCGCGGCGACCGCCCCCGGTTTCGACCGGGGCGGCGCGGCCTCCTTCACCGCGGGAGGCATCAACATCGGCGGCACGGTGACCCCGCTCATCGACCTCGGCAAGGACCTGCGCCGGCCCGCGGCGGTGCGGGCGCTGACGTACACGACGACCGCCGCCTCCGGGCAGTACCTCAAGCTCGCCTCCCTCGACCAGTTCACCGGGTCGGTGTGGAAGCACCGTGAGCGCGACACGAAGCGACTGGCGGAGGGCACGCCCATCGGTCCGGTCGCCGGGCTGTCGGAGCAGGTCCCGACGACGAAGATCACGTCCACCGTGACGATCGACAACATGCAGAGCCGATGGCTGCCGGTCCCGTCGCCGGTCGAGTCGGTGAAGGGGCTCACGGGCACCTGGTCGTGGGACCCCGACGACCTCACCATCGGCGGCATCAACGCCACCACGCGCGACCAGGACTACACCGTGACGAGCCTCCTGGTGCAGCCAACGGCGGATCAGCTGAAGTCGGCGGGCGGCTTCGTGCCCGAGGACGTGCAGCGCGACCTCTTCCTCCCGCCGAACCTGCCCGCCATCATCCAGCAGACGGCGATCGCCGCGACCGAGGGGACGACCTCGGAGTACGAGCAGGCCGTCGCCCTCCAGGACTACTTCCGCGACAACGGCTTCGTGTACTCGACCCAGACCCCGCTCAAGCAGGGCTACGACGGCGACGGCGCCCGGGTGATCGCCGCCTTCCTGGAGGCGAAGAGCGGCTACTGCGTGCACTTCGCCTCGGCGATGGCCCTCATGGCCCGCTCGCTCGGCATCCCGTCGCGTGTGGCGGAGGGCTACCTGCCCGGGGCGACCGGAGGCGGGACCGCCTCCAACCCGGGGGAGTACACGGTCACCAGCGACGACCTCCACGCGTGGCCGGAGTTATACTTCGCCGGCGTCGGCTGGGTGCCGTTCGAGCCCACGGTCGGGCGCGGCACGATTCCGAGCTACACCCGGCCCGACACCGCGGTGAGCGTCCCGACGACCGCCCCGACCTCCGGCGCGACCTCGGCCCCGCGCCGGATCGTCCCCACCGACCCCGCGCAGGTCGCGGGAGCGCGTGCGGCGACTCCTGCGTCTCCGCTGCAGCCGGTGCTCTCGGGCGCCGGGATCGCCATCCTGGCC
>JAEWDJ010000383.1 GCA_023390155.1 Actinomycetes bacterium
GCCGGACGCCGCCGCCTACCTCGACGTCGAGCTCGCCCGCTGGCCGGACGGCATCGCCGACACCACCCTCGGCGACTGGGTGAGCCCCGACGCCGATCCCGGCGGCGGCAACGCGCCGGAGGACACCCGCATCGCTGCGACGGCGTTCCTGACCGGGGCGCTCGACATCGCCGCGAGCATGGCCGAGGTGCTCGGCCACGACCCCGCTCGCTGGCGCGCGGCGGCCTCGCGGCTGCGCGGCCGCTTCGTCGAGGAGTTCTTCGCCGCGGACCGCGCCCAGGTGATCGGCGTCGGGGACTCCGGCGACCGGCAGACCCACCAGGTGCTCGCCCTGGCGTTCGACCTGCTGCCCGAGCGGCACCGGCAGCCGGTCGCGGACACCCTCGCACGCCTGGTCGCGGAGAACGGCCACCACCTCAACACGGGCGCGCTCGGCACCAAGCACCTCCTCCCCCAGCTCACGCGCTACCGCCACGCCGACGTGGCGCTGGCCGTCGCACAGCAGGTCGACTATCCGAGCTGGGGGCTGTGGGTCGCCGCCGGGGCGACCTCCCTCTGGGAGCACTGGAGTCCCTCCGCCCGATCGCACGGCCACTACTTCCTCGGCACGATCGACGACTGGCTGTTCGGCGCGGTCGCGGGGATCTCCCCGGCCGCCCCCGGGTGGCGGACGGTGCGGATCGCTCCGGCCGTGCTGCAGCTCGCGTGGGCGGAGGCCGAGGTCCTCACCCCGCGTGGGCGCGCGGCCGTGCGCTGGCGGCGGGAGGACGGCCGTGTCCTCCTCACGGTCGAGGTCCCGAGCGGGGCCGACGCGACGGTGGAGGTCGCCGGGCGCTCCTGGAACCTCCCGGCGGGCCGGCACGAGCTCACGGCACCCCTCTCCGCCGTTCAGGACCCGGTCGGCTCGTCGCGGTAGATGCGCTCGACGACCTCGACGGCGCGCGCAGCCCGGGCGGCGCCCTCGGTGAGCTCCCGCGCCGCTTCGCCCTGCCCCGCGCGGGCCGCGAGCACGGCGTCGATCAACGCACGGACCGGCTCCCCGTTGGGGTAGGCCGACTCACCCTCGCCCGGCTCGATGCGCTCGGCGTCACCGCCGGCGACGGCCCAGTCGAGGGTCGCCCGCGCCAGGTCGTGCCGGGCGACGCCCTGCGTGCCCAGGTAGGTGATCGACTGCTGGGCGGGCTGCCCGGGCAGCGTCTCACCGGACGAGAAGATGCCCGCGACGGCACCGCCCGAGAGCCGCAGCGAGAGGGTGTTGGCGATGTCCATGCGCGGCGCCACGAAGACGCTCTCCGCGGCGATGCGCTCGGGATGGGCGTCGGTGGCGTCGAAGATCGCGGACACGATGTGGCTGGTCTGCGACTGGCCGTGGCCGCCGCCCGAGAGCGCGACGTCGGCGTAGGTGCCGGGCAGCGGCGCGACCGCGTGCGGCCGATCGACCCGGCGGAGGTACTCGTCCACGTCGCCGGCGTAGAGCGGGGCCGTGTACGACTCGAACACGCCGTGCACGGCGACCAGCGAGCCCAGCTCCCCCTGCACGAGCAGCGCGCGCACCCTCCGAGCCGCGCGCGTGTACTGGTACGGCAGGCTGACCGAGAGCGCGAGCCCGCGGGACGCCGCCAGCTCCACCAGCTCACGGGCCTCGGCCGCGTGCAGCGTGAACGGCTTCTCCACCAGCACGCCGGCTCCGGCCAGCAGGGCGGCCCGCGCGGCGTCGACGTGGAACGCGGCGGGAGAGGCGACGACCACGACGTCGAGGTCAACGGCGGCCAGCATCTCCGCCACCGTCGCAAAGCCTCGCACGCCCGGATCGAGCGCGGTCACGCTCGCGAGCCGTTCGGGGTCCGGATCGGTCGCGGCGACCAGCCGCGCCTCCGGGTGGGACCGGATGGCGGGGAGGTGCGCGTGGTGCGCCCACCACCCGCTCCCGACGAGGCCGACGTTCAGCATGGTGTCCTCTCGATGGGGATGCCGGCCCGCGGGAGGCCGCGGGCCGGCAGGTTCTGCGGGATGGGCGGGCTACTTCACCCAGTCGTCCGTCCACTTGCCGTCGGCGGCGACTTCCTTCGCGCCGGTCGTCCAGTCGGTCAGCGTCTGGGCGAGCTCCTCGTCGAGCGACTTGTTCCCGGTCAGGTAGCCGGTGTAGATCGCCTGGCCGAGCACCGCCTTCGGCAGCAGCGACGGCTGCGGCACGATCGGGTTGAGCGCCCAGTCGCCGGAGGTCAGGCCCTCCAGCCCCGGAGCGGGCTTCGCGCCGGCGAGGGCGGGGATGCCGCCGGTCTTGTCGAGCCAGGGCTGGATGCCGACGGGGCTGGAGGCGAACTGCAGGAACTTGACGGCCGCGGCCAGCTTCTCGCCCTTGGTCGTCGCCGGGATCATGTAGCTGGTGCCGCCGGTGCTCGCGCCCGAGCGGGCCGCCTCACCGGTGGAGAGCGGCGAGTCCTTCGTGGTGACGGTCGGGAACGGCAGCGTCCCGTACTTCCACTTCACGTCCTCGAGGCTGTTGGCCGAGAAGTTCGCGCCGAACGACATCCCGGCCTTGCCGGCCAGGAACTCCTGCGCGCCGGTGAAGGCGGCGCCCGTGGTGGCGACACCCGACCAGTTGGGCGTCGCGCACTCGTCGACGACCTTCTTGGCCAGCGTGTAGGCCTCGCCGATCTCGGGGACGTTCTGCGGCGTGAACTCGCCGGTCAGCACGCCCTTGGCGAAGTCCTTGACCGAGATCTGCTTCGAGGTGCCCGGGGTGCCGTCGGGCGCGTAGACGTTGAGCTTGTCGAAGTACTTGGTGAGCAGCATCGACATGATCGGCTTCACCACGTTGTTCTGCGCCAGGTAGCTGTTGTCGAACGCGAGCGGGGTGAAGCCGGCCTTCTTGATCGCCTTGCAATCGGTGATCAGCTCGCCGTAGGTCGCCGGCGGCTTGGCGATCTTGGCCTTCTCGAACACGTCCTTGTTGTAGTAGATGCCGCTGATGTAGAGGTTGAACGGCACGAACTCGTAGTGCAGCGCCGCGTTGCGCCCCGCGTTCGCCTCGCCCCCGATGTAGTCGGGGTTGAACGCGGTGATCCACTCCTTGTTGCCCTCGATGTACGGGTTCGGCTTCGCGAAGTAGCTGTCGAGGGCGACGACCTGGTCGGGCTTGTGCGAGGCCTGGTTGAACACCAGCTCCGGCGCGGTGCCCGCCGCGAGCTGCGTCGACAGGGTCTGGTAGAACTCGGTCAGCGGCAGCACGACGGTGTCGACCTTGATGTCCGGCTCGGCCTTCTCGAACCGGGCGACCAGGTCCTCCCACGCCGGGCCGAAGCTCTGCGCGTTCGTGTTCCACTGGTTCGGCCCGGCGATCGTGATGGTCACCTTGTCCGTCTGGGTGCCGGGTGCGCAGCCGGTGAGTGCCACGGCCGCGGCTCCGATCACGGCGATCGCCGCGTATCGGGTGAGCTTGTCATACATCCTTGTATTGCCCTTCTGTGGGTGTGCCTCGGGAGAGTGAGTGGTGCGTCCGGCTCAATGGGCTCCGGGGAGCCCTCCCTGGATGCCGGCCAGGAAGTACTTGGAGAGGAAGAGGAAGAGGAGCAGGAGCGGCAGGCTCGCGATCATGTAGCCGGCGAACATCGCTCCGTAGTCGGTGCCCGCCTGCCCGCGGAAGAAGAGGAGCCCGACGCTCACGGGTTTGAGCGCGTTGTTCGTGACGGTGAGCAGCGGCCAGAAGAAGTCGTTCCACACCCCGATGACCGTCAGCAGGGAGACCGTGCCGACGACGGGGAGCGACAGCGGCAGCATGATCGAGCCGAACAGGCGGCCGGTGCCCGCGCCGTCGACCTTCGCGGCGTCGAAGAGCTCCTGCGGGATCCCCTCGATGAACGTCTTCATCAGGATGGTGCCGAGCACCGCGCCGCCGGCGATCCGCGGCAGGATCAGCACCCACAGCGTGTTGAGCAGCCCGAGGTCGCGCATCATCACGAACAGCGGGATCAGGCTCGCGATGCCGGGCACCATCAGCAGCGCGACCACCATCGCGAAGAAGAACGCGCGCCCGGGGAACTGGAACCGGGCGAACACGAACCCCGAGACCAGGCTGAGCAGGACGATGCCGACGATCGAGATGACCGCCACGATGATCGAGACCGCCATGAAGGGCGCGATCTGGTTCCACGCGGCGAGGTAGTTCTCGAAGTGGAAGGGGAACGTCGGGATCCAGTAGTTCGACGCGAACTGCTCGTTGGTCTTGACCGACGTCGTCAGCACGAAGAGGTACGGCAGCAGGCCGACGGCCGCGATGACGATGAGCGCGATGTGGATGGCGGTGCTCGACCGGCGGGTGCGCCGGCTCGAGGAGCGGCTGCCGTGGCGGGCCCGGGACGTGGTCTCGACGGACGCAGCGGACATGGCTCAGATCCCTTTCACGTTGGTCGTGGAGTCCCGGCGCTTGACCAGGGCGACGATGGCGCTGAAGAACACGGTGAGGACGAACAGCGTCGTGGAGAGCGCGGCGGCGTATCCCCACCGCCCGCCCGAGAACGCCTCGTTCAACATCCGGATGACGGGCACCGTGGTCGCGTTGTCCGGCCCGCCGTTGGTGAGGATGTAGGCGACGAAGCCGTACTGCAGCGTCTCGATGATCACCAGGATGAGCAGGAGCTGCACCTGGCGGCCCATCAGCGGCAGATCGATCAGGAAGAGCCGCTGGATGCGGTTGACGCCGTCGAGCGAGCTGGCCTCCAGGATCTCCTTCGGGATGTTCTGCAGCGTGGAGTAGAACATCAGGAACGGCAGCCCGGCCACGAAGGGGAAGCCGATGAACAGCAGCGCGATCAGGGCCAGATGCGGGTCGCCCAGCCAGTTCTGCGCCAGGTCGCCCAGCCCGAGCGAGGTGAGCGCGGTGTTGATGACGCCGTCGTTCGGCTGGTAGAGGAACGACCAGATGAGCGCCGTGACGACACCGGGGAACGCCATCGGGATGATGAGCAGCGTCCGGTAGACGAACTGCGCGCGCTCGCTCCGCAGTGAGATCAGCAGCTCGGCGGCGGCGAGGGGGATCACCCACGACACGACGCCGAACAGGAAGATGATGCCCAGGTTCTTGAACGACTCCCACCAGAGCTGGTCGCCCAGCATGGTCGCGTAGTTGTCGAAGCCGATGAAGGTCGACTCCTGCCCGGGGTTCCAGTTCCAGAACGAGTGGAAGATCCCGCTGGCCGCCGGGTAGTAGCAGAAGACGCCGAGCATGATCGCCAGCGGCGCGAGGCCGAGGTAGGCGCCCCAGCTGAACGAGAGTCGCCCGGGCCGCCGTCGCCGGGCCGGCCGTTCGGGCGCGATCGCGACAACCTCCGGCACCACCCGGTCGGGTGTCTGAATATCGGCCATGTGCCCTCCACGTCGAGTCGGCGCTGACGGGGGTCCGATCCGAGAAGGCCTCGGGGTTCAGCGCGCGGCGCTCGCAGTCTTCCAGAGCGAAAGGTTCATGTCAAGGGATCTGCGTTCACGCTGGTGAACTTATGGCCGCATCCTGCCCGAAAAGTTCAGGGGGCTGTATTCTGATCCTATCGACGGGATGATTTTCCGGACGAGAATGCGGCGCAACGACGCGCTGAGCGAGGGAAGGACATCATGGCGGCGGACGACAAGGGGACCAGCGTCAAGTCGGCGGAGCGCGCCCTCGGCCTCATCGAGTTCGTGAGCGAGCACGAGAGCGTCAGCTTCGGCGAGATCCTGACCGAGCTCTCCATCCCGCGCTCCAGCGCGCACGGGCTCCTCCAGACCCTGACAGCCACGGGCTGGGTGTCGCACGACCCCCGAACGCGCCAGTACTCCCTCGGCCTGCGCGCCTGGCAGATCGGCCAGAACTTCCGCGGCAACACCGACCTCCTCGGCATCGTGCGCCCGATCATGGACCGCCTCGCCGCGAGCGCGGGCGAGACCGTGCAGCTGGCGCAGCTCGACGGCGTCAACAACGTCTACATCGCCATCAGCCAGCCCGCCCGCACGATGCGCCTCGCCTCCTCGGTCGGCACGCAGCTCCCGGCGCACGCCACCGGCATCGGCAAGGCGCTGCTCAGCCTGCTCCCGCCAGAGGAGGCCGAGCGCCGGCTCCGCGCGGCAGCGCCCCTCGCACACCTGACCGAGAACACCGTGTCGGACGTGGACGAGCTTCTGGCCCTGCTGGACCGCGTGCGCGACGAGGGCTTCGCCGTCGACGACGAGGAGTACATCAGCGGCTGCCGCTGCGTCGCCGTGCCCCTCCCGTTCCTGTCGGACGGGTATCGCCAGATGGCGCTCTCGCTGACCATGCCCACCTCCCGGACCACCGCCGGCTGGCCGCTCGACGTCTACGACACCCTGCGCGGGACCGTGGCCGAGCTCGAGGCGACCATCCGCCCCTAGCGCAGCCCGCGCCCTTCCGTCGCGGTGCGCCGAGCACGGCTTCGCCCTTTCCGCACCCTTGCTTTCCTTCTCCCCGTGCGTGTAGCTTCATCGCGAAAGTTCATTAACCAGCATTCTGGTTCGTATATGTGAACTCAACGGATAAGGGAGTCCCTGTGAACGACGCACTCGATCCGACACCGCTCGCGCGGCCGGAGCCCCTGACGCCGACCGGCAACGGCCTCAACCGGCGCACATTCCTCTCGATCGCGGCGGCGGCGTCCGCAGCGGGCCTCCTGGCGACCGCGGAGCCGGGACGGGCCATCGCCGCGCCGGCCCCCACCATCCTGCGGACGGGCGCCTCGGGTGCGACCACGCGTGCGCAGTACCTGGTGGAGGAGGACTTCTACTTCCCCAACGCCGTGACCGACAAGGTGCTCACCGTGCCCTCCGGCTGGGACGTGCGGCAGGCCGGCGGCAGCCTCTCCTACTCCTACGGCCGGTGGTCGAAGGTCACCGACAGCAACCCCGGTCTCCCCATCGTCATGCAGAGGGTGTTCACACCGCACGACGCCGGCACCCTGTACGTCGACTTCCGGTTCGAGCCGCTCACCGCGCTCAGCGGGGTCACCTGGACCATCGGGAACAGCAGCGTCAACGCCATCGTGCTGACCGCGAACGCCGGGACCCTGACCCTCCAGACCCCGACCGGCGCGGTGACGGTCGGGAGCTTCGCCGTCGGCTCCGTGGTCGGCGTGCGGATCATCGCCGACCTCGACCTCGACACGGTCACCGTCTACGTCAACGGCACCCTGGCCGCGAACGCGGTCGCCTTCACCCAGGCGGCGACGGTGCTCGACCGGTTCACCCTGCAGACGAGCGAGGCGTTCGTCGGCAACTTCTACTTCGACGCCGTGCGCATCCACCACGGCTTCCTCATCAACGAGTCGTTCGTGACGGTGCCGACCGGCGCCCTGCCCGGCGACTGGACCACCGGAGGGGCGGGAGCCGCGTTCTCGATCGCCGCCCTCCTCGGCTCGAGCTACGCCGACCGGTACAGCCTGAAGGTCGACACGACCGCGGCGACCCAGCCGGGCACCGTCCAGCGCGGCTTCGCCGCGCAGAGCGGCGACGTGACGTTCGAGTACCGTTTCCTCGCGCCGGCCGGAGCGCAGGACGTCACGGCGACGCTCTCCGCCGGCAGCCAGCTCGGCGTGCGGGTGACGGCGACGGCGGGTGAGATCCGCTACGCGAACGCCTCCGGGGCGATGGTGAGGTGCTACGACTGCAAGCCCAACCTCTGGTACCACATCAAAGTCACCACGCACAGCCAGAGCGGAACGGTCAGCATCGCCGTCAACGGCAAGACGGTGGCCGACTCGGTGGCGGTCCCCGCCGTGACCGCGCTCGACACCGTGGCCTTCAGCGTCGGCGCCGGCGCACAGGGCACCGTCTACCTCGACGACATCCGGCTCTCCCCCACCGCTCCCGAGCCGGCCGACTACATGCCGGCCCCGGTGAAGATGAACACCGGCGACTACCTGGTCGGCGTGCAGACCTTCGCCGGATGGCGCGAGGGCCACCACCAGGGATGGGATGCGATCAGCCCGTACCCGAGCCGCAAGCCGACCCTCGGCTGGTACGACGAGGGCGACCCCGAGGTCACCGACTGGTGCATCAAGTGGCTGGTCGAGAACGGCGTGACGTTCGAGATGGCCTGCTGGTTCCGCCCGGTAGACGGCATCGGCCAGCCGATCAAGCAGCCCTACCTCGGCCACCACATCCACGACGGCCTGTTCAACGCGAAGTACAAGTCGCTGCTCAAGTTCGCCATCATGTGGGAGAACGTCAGCAGCGGTGCAACGAACAGCAGCGACTTCCGGAACGTGATGGTCCCGTTCTGGATCGAGAACTACTTCCGCGACCCGAACTACCTCGTGATCGACAACAAGCCGCTGTTCTCGATCTTCTCGCTGCCGAAGCTGAAGGACACCTTCGCGACCGCTCCGGGCGACCTGACGGGGGCGCAGGCCGAGATCGCCTACCTCCGCTCCGCGGTCCAGGCGGCGGGCTTCGACGACATCATCATCATCACGCCGCAGATCTTCGCCTCGACCTCGACCCTCGACGTGGACGCGCAGTACCGGTACAGCGTCGGCTCCGTCGCGGCCATGGAGGACGGGTACCGCCAGTGGCAGCTGACCGTGCGCGACAACGCCTTCGTCGACGTGATCCCGACCATCTCGATGGGGATGGACCAGCAGCCGTGGGCGCTCACCCCGGGCTCGTGGGCCAGCGTGTCCACCTTCGTCTCGAACGCCACGTGGGTGCGCGACACCTTCATGCCCTCGCTGCCCTCCGGCAGCCTGGGCCGGTCGATGGTGCTCGTGGACAACTGGAACGAGTTCGGCGAGGGCCACTTCGTCATGCCGAGCGCCCTCGCCGGCTTCGGCTACGTCAACGGCATCCGGAGCGTGTTCGGCTCGGGCACGCCCACGGCCAACCTCGCCCCGACCGCTGCCCAGAGCGCGCGCATGAACGTGCTCTACCCTCCCGCCCGCACACAGCCGCTGCGGGAGGTCCCGGACCCGGCGAAGTCGACCGACTACTGGCACAGCTGGACGTTCGACACGGATGGCGACGCCGAGGGCTGGACCGACGACAGCAACCAGCAGATCCCCACCATCCAGGTGCAGGGCGGCGCTCTCTCTGGAACCTCCATCGGCACCGACCCCGGCATCCTCTCGCCCGACCACCTCGGCATCGACGCGCGCCGGGCGCCGTGGATCAAGGTGCGGATGAAGAGCGACACCCCCGCGGAGTTCCTCTACTTCATCACCGAGGCCGACACCCAGTGGAACCAGGACAAGGGAACGCAGGTCTACATCGACACGGTCAACGGCGAGTGGGGTGTCGGCTACATCGCCGTGTGGGGCAACCCGAAGTGGGTGGGAACCATCCGGCAGATCCGCCTCGACGTCATGTCCACCCCCGGCGATTTCTCCGTGGACGAGATCAGCGTGCTCAACGTGCCGCTGGTCACGCCCGCGCTCCTGGTGAACGGCGCGTACACGCGGGTCTTCCAGCCCCAGCTCGCGAGCAACGGCACCCCGATGGTCCCCGCCGCCTACGTCTCCGAGGTCCTCGGCGGCCGCCCCGAGTGGCGCCCCGACCAGCAGTGGTTCGTCGCCGTGCTCGGCGGCACCACCCTCATCGCCCAGGTCGGCAGCAGCACTGCGCATGCGGGAGCCAACACCATCCATCTCGACGCCCCCTGCACCTTCGTCGGCGGCCGCTTCTACATCCCCGCCACCTTCTTCCAGCAGGCCATCGGCGCCACCGTCAGCTGGGACGCCACGGCACAGCTGCTCACTATCACCCACTGAGGAGACCCCGTGTTCGCGAACCTCACCGGATGGCACCTGCTCATCGTCCTCGCCGTCGTCGTCCTGCTCTTCGGCGCGACCAAGCTCCCCGCCCTGTCGCGCAGCCTCGGGCAGTCGATGCGCATCTTCCGCCAGGAGACCCGCGAGCTCCGTGCGGAGGAGGGCGGGAAGGACGCCCCGAAGGCGGAGGGCTGACGGCGTCCGCACGCCGGGTCTTGCAACTCCCCCGCGTCTGACACAAAGTGGTCGCATGGGTGGGGCGAGGAAGAGACGCGTAGGTGCGGCTATGGCGCTGGTGTTCCTGGCGATCGGCGCGGTCGCGGTGGCGGCGGAGTCCTCGGCTTCCCCCGCCGCCGCGGCGGTGCCGGCGCCCGGCCCCGGCGAGGCGGTCGTCACCGTCCGGGTCGGCGGCGATCGCATCGACGACACGACGATCGGCACGGCGGTGGGGACCACGCTGGGCCTGTACGCGACCCAGACCGACACCACGCCGCTGGCGACCTGTGTGTCGGACGCCGACGGCGACTGCAGCTTCGTCGTGAGCGGGCCGGTGCTGGGCACCGCGCCGTGGGTCGGCCAGGTCTCGGCCCCGTCCGGGTGGAACGCGAACGACCGCCTGCGCACCGGCCCGGGGAGTGGCAGCGGCTCGATCGACACCCCCTACCGGTTCGCCACTCCCGTGCTCGCCGCCGGGCAGACCTACCGCTCGACGTCGGAGTTCATGTACAGCTCGTCGAACTCGCTCAACACACGCTCGAACGGCGTGTGGCAGCAATCGCGCGCCAACCCGGCGCTCCCCGCCTCCTGCGGGATGGACGTTGCCCTGGTCCTCGATCTGTCGGCGTCGGTCGGCTCGAACCTGCCGACGTTGAAGAGCGCGGCCGACTCGTTCGCCGACGCGTTCGTCGGCACGCCGTCGCGCATGGCCGTCTACAGCTTCTCCGCCCAGTCGCCGAGCGTCGAGCAGGCGGGCGGCGCCGTCGACGAGAACCGGCCGGCACTGCAGTCCGTCTCCACGCAGGCGGGCGCGGACGCGTTCAAGGCGCAGTACGCCGGCTGGGGTCTCGGAGCCGGGACCAACTGGGATGCCGCGCTGCAACGCGTCTCGGCCTCCGGCGTCCACTACGACGCGGTCATCGTCCTCACCGACGGCAACCCCACCCGCTGGGGCGCCGATACCCTCCACGGCGACGGCTCGAACACGCACTTCACCGACGTGGAGGCGGCCGTCTTCTCCGCCAACACGCTCAAGGCCCAGGGCACCCGCGTCGTCTCCTTCGGCGTCGGCAACGGCGTGTCCGGGATCACCGCGCTGAACCTCGCGGCGATCTCCGGCCCCGAGGCCTTCGACCCCGCGAGCGGCAACGTCGCCACCGCGGACTACTTCCAGATCCCCGAGTTCTCCGGGGCCGGCGACGAGCTCCGCCGCCTGGCCGTCGCCAACTGCTCCGGCTCGCTCACCGTCGTGAAGCAGATCGTGCCCGCGGGGACCACCGGCGAGGACGTCACCGGAGCCGTCCCGGCGGGCCCCGGATGGACCTTCACCGCGCTGCCGTCCACACCGGGTGCGGCTGTGACCCCCGGCCAGGCCACGACGACGGCGGACGGCACGGGCGGCGTCGCCTTCGAGGTGAGCTACCCCGTCGGCGGCACCACCGCCGATCTCGGCGTCGCCGAGGCCCAGCAGCCCGGCTACACCCTCGTGACGCAGGCGGGTGCGAACGCGGTGTGCCGCGACCTCACCACCGGCTCCCCCGCCGCCGCCGTGAACCAGGGGCCGCTCGGCTTCTCGCTCGCCGTGCCGATCGACGACGCCGTGAGCTGCGTCGTCTACAACCGCGCCCCGCCCGACCCGGCCACGGTGCGGCTCGAGAAGACGTGGGTCGTCGACGGCGCGACCTACCCCGACGGCGCCCAGCCGGCCGGCCTCACCGCGCAGGCATCGCTGACGCCCCCGGGTGGCGGCGCCCCCACCGCGGTGCCGTTCGCAACCGACCTCACCGGTTACAGCGTGGGGGCGACGGTCACGATCGACGAGAGCACGACGATCACCGCGCCCGGCTGCACCCTGGTCAGCAGCCGCGTGACGGGCACCAACGGAACCGCGACGGACGCGGCCCTGCCCTTCGCCTCGGTGCTCTCGGCGCCGGCGTCACGCTACGACCTGACCAACGTCGTCACATGCACCGCACCCGCGGTCACACCGCCTCCGGCGACCGGCTCGGCCACGACCCGGCTGGCCGACTCGGGCTCGGCGGACGGCGCCCCGGCAGCGAGAGCGCTCGCACTGGCGCTCGCGGTGACCGCGGCAGGAGCCGCCCTGCTGGCGTACGCGGCGCGGCGCCGGGTCGGGTGAGCCCAGCGCATCCGTTCAGCCTGTCACTCCCCCTTCACAGCACCCGGCTGAGCGCCTCCGTCATCGCCCGGAACTCGGGCGGATCCGGGGCCAGCGGGGCGGTGGAGGCGGCGGGGCGGGTGCCGTCGACGACGAGGGAGGCGTAGCGCCGCCACAGGTCGGGTTCGGCGTCGAGCGAGGCGCGCGCGATCGTGCTCACCATCACCGCGACCGCGATCGTGTCCTGGCGGGTGAACCCGGGCCGGAGCTCGCCCGCCGCGATGGCATCGGCGATCAGACGATCCGCCGTCTCCCCAAGCCGGTCGCTGAGCTGCGGCGGGAACCGGTCGTAGCGATCCGGTCCGAAGAGCACCGTCGCCAGGCTGCGGTCTCTCGCGTGCAGCTCGATCATGCCGAAGAGGTAGGTCCGGAACGCCTCGCCCGGGTCCGCGATCCGAGACGCGTCTTCGACGATCCGCATGATCGCGCCGCTCTTGTCGTCGAACAGGGCGTCGAGCAGCGCCTGCTTGTCGGGGAACTTGCGGTAGATCGTGCCGATGCCCACCCCGGCGGCCTTCGCCACGTCGCCCAGGGTGGCCGCGGGGCCGTGGTCGGCGAACACGCGGGTGGCGGCGTCGAGCACGCGCCGGCGGTTGCGCTCGGCGTCGGCCCGGGGGCGGCGGTCGGCCGGGGCTGCGGAGGTCATGCGCCCATCCTACATGGAACGGATGCGGAGGTTCCGGTTCCGTTTTAGG
>JAEWDJ010000403.1 GCA_023390155.1 Actinomycetes bacterium
GGGAGGTGAGCACGGCCTGCACGGCGGCGCGCTGCGCCGGCTTGGAGGACACGGCGCGGGCGAACACGGCCTCCGCGATCCCGCCGACCGGGACGCCCAGGTCGAGGGCGTTCTGCACCGTCCACACGCCGGTGCCCTTGGATCCGGCCTGGTCCAGGACGATGTCGACGAACGGCTTGCCGGTCTCGGCGTCGACCTGGCGGAGCACCTCGGCGGTGATCTCGATCAGGTACGACTCCAGGTAGCCCTGGTTCCACTCGGCGAACACGTCCGCGATCTGCGCCGGCGTCAGTCCCCCGATCGTGCGCAGGAGGTCGTAGGCCTCGGCGATCAGCTGCATGTCGGCGTACTCGATGCCGTTGTGGATCATCTTCACGAAGTGGCCCGCGCCGTCGGTGCCGACGTGGGTCACGCACGGCTCCCCTTCGGCGACCGCGGCGATCGAGGCCAGGATAGGGCCCAGGGTCTCGTACGACTCCGCCGATCCGCCGGGCATGATCGAGGGGCCCTTCAACGCGCCCTCCTCACCGCCCGAGATCCCCGCGCCGACGAAGTGGATGCCGGACGGGCTGATCCGCGCCTCCCGGGCGATCGTGTCCTGGAAGTTCGCGTTGCCGCCGTCCACGATGATGTCGCCCGGCTCGAACCGCTCCGCCAGCTGCTCGATCACCGCGTCGGTGCCCTTGCCGGCCTGGACCATGATGATCGCCGTGCGCGGCTTCGCCAGCGACGCCACGAAGTCGTCGATCGACTCCGACGCCACGAAACCGGCCTCCGGGTGCGCGTCCACCAGCTCCTTGGTGCGGGAGTAAGTGCGGTTGTACACCGCGACCGTGTTGCCCTCGCGCGAGGCGAGGTTGCGGGCCAGGTTCGACCCCATCACCGCCAGACCAACGACTCCGATGTTGGCGGTTGCTTCCTGTGACACGTGGTGCTCCTTCAGTGTGGGTGCGGTTCGGATTCGGCGATGAAGCGCTGGGCGACCGTGATGTCGTCGTCGCCGAGGCCCGCCTCCACCAGCCGGTGGAAGAACTCCTGCAGCGTCGTGAGCTGGGGTGTGACCGTCGAGGTGCGCTCCGCCTCCGCGCGCGCGAAGCCGAGGTCTTTCACCATGAATTTCGCCGGGCCGGAGACCGAGTAGTCCTTCTCGGCCAGACGCTGTTTACGAGACTCGAGCAGACGGCTTCCAGCGTAGCCTCCCCCGAGCAGATCGAGGAGGAGTGTGACGTCGATGCCGGCGCGCTCGGCGATCACGGTCGCCTCGCTGAGCGCGACGATCGTGGAGGCGACGATCATCTGGTTGCAGGCCTTGGCCACCTGCCCGGAGCCGAGGGGGCCGAGCAGCACCGGGGTGCCCATCGTGCGGAGGACCGGCTCAGCGCGGACGAAGTCGTCGGGGTCGCCGCCCGCCATGATCGCCAGCGTCGCGTCCCGGGCGCCGTCGGTTCCGCCGCTGACCGGTGCGTCCAGGACGCGCACGCGGCTGTCGGTGCGATCGGCCAGCTCGTCGGCCAGCGCGCGGACGCCGTCGGGGGAGGAGGTCGACCCGATCACCAGGAGCACCGGATGGTCGATGCCGGCGAGCAGTCCGTCCTCACCCTCCAGCCGCTCCCGCAGCTGCGGCAGGTCGGGGAGCATGGAGAGGATGATGTCGCTGCGCGCGGCGAGCTCCCGCCCGTTCGCGGCGCCGATCGCTCCGGCGTCGGTCGCGGCTGCGAGGCTCGCCGGCGACCGGCCGTGCACGACGACGGTCGCGCGGCCGCTGCGGAGGAGGTTGAGCGTCATGGGGAGGCCCATGTTGCCCAGACCGAGGATCCCGACGGTGGGGCGAGGCGTACGCTGGCTCGACATGTGATCAGTATAGAGAACGCGGTTCAGTGGAGTGAATACCGGGTAGACTGCTTCCGTACCGGACTCTACCCGGCACAGTGAGGACGAAGGTGACCACCGCCCAGCTCCGCGTCGCCGTGGCGACGCCCCTGAAACCAGAACACGCCGATCTCCTGGTGGAGCGCGAGCCGCGCATCGACCTGCAGTGGGATCCGGACCTCCTGCCGCCGATGCGGCATCCCGCCGACTTCGGCGGCGACCCGGCGTTCCGCAGGTCTCCCGGGCAGCAGGCCCGGTTCGAGGCGATGATCGACGGCGCCGACGCCGTCTACGGCGTGCCCGACCTCGACGCGGCGCAGCTCGCCCGGGCCGTGCGGGCGAACCCGCGCCTGCGCTGGGTGCACACGATGGCCGCGGGCGGAGGCGGCACCGTCAAGGCGGCGCAGCTGACCGGCGATGAGCTGGAGCGGGTGGCGTTCACGACCTCCGCCGGCGTGCACGGCGCTCCGCTCGCGGAGTTCGCGCTGTTCGGCCTGCTCGCCGGCGCCAAAGACCTCCCGCGACTGGAGGCGGATCAGGCCGAGCGCCACTGGCCCGGGCGCTGGGGCATGGGGCAGCTCGCCGAGCAGACCGTGCTGGTCCTGGGGCTCGGCGGCATCGGAGCGGAGGTTGCCCGGCTGCTGACGGCGTTCGGCGCCCGCGTGATCGGCACCTCCCGGCACGAGCGGCCGGTCGAGAACGTCGACGAGCTGGTGCGCCCGGACGCGATCGCGTCGGTCGCGAGTCGCGTCGATGCCGTGGTCGTCGCGCTGCCGGGAACGGCCGCCACCGAGCGCATGCTGGGGCGGGCGTTCTTCGACGCGGCCCGGCCCGGGCTGGTCGTCGTCAACGTCGGCCGCGGCACCGTGATCGACGAGCCCGCCCTCCTCGACGCGCTCGGCGCCGGTCGCGTCGGCTTCGCCGCCCTCGACG
>JAEWDJ010000418.1 GCA_023390155.1 Actinomycetes bacterium
CAGTTCGACGGGCCGATCGAGCCGGCGGCCGCGACCATGCGCTGCAGCACGCCCGTCCGCTCCAGCTCGTCCGTCGCCCGCACCGGCAGGCCGGCCCACGACCCGACGGCGCGCACGAGGGAGAGCGAGAACAGGTCGATCAGGCGCACCTCCCCGCCCGCGCTGGTGCGCGCCGCGATCAGCAGCTCGCCGCGGAAGCGCGTGACGAGGTCGTCCGCGCCCGGCCCGGTGAGCAGGTCGAGGAACAGGTCCTTGCGGCGCTCGTGCGGCCCGCCCTCCAGCGACTGCACGCTGCCCTCGTCCTGGAGGAGGTGCTGCACCGACTTCGGCATCGCTGCTCTGCGGGTGAACCGGCCGCCCTCGTAGAAGAAGCGGGCGCCCTCCGACCCGCGCAGCAGCGTCAGCGGCATGCCCGCGAGCCGGGTGCGCACCAGGTCGGCGCCGGCGCGCTCGAACCTCCGCGTGCCGAAGAGGTAGCCCTCCCGGGCGAACGCCAGCGTCTCGTCGCGTGCGGTCATCAGTCCTCCGTTCCACGCAGTTGCGGGGAGTAGTGCACGGCGCCTTCCCGCAGCGTCACTCCGTCGTCCGCGATCGCCGCCAGATCCTCCCAGAGCACCAGGAAGGTCCCGCGCTCGCGCCAGTGGAAGAAGCGCGCGAGCAGAGCGGGCGCCCGCACCCCGCTGCGCTCGTAGCCGAGGAAGGACGACGTGGACCGCGGGCTCACGATCAGCCCGAACAGCCGGGGCGTCGCGAGCAGCTCGCTCGGCGCCCCGTCGAGGGTGAACCGGGCGTCGACCACGACGCCGAGGCGCTCACCGCCCGCGCCGCGCACCGGCCGGTCGAGCAGGTCACTCAGGATCATGGCGGCCTCCCGGGATGCGGGCGATGACGTGGTCGCGCACCCACCGCTCGACCCACGACGCGTCGAGCGAGTCGGCCGCGACGCCGGTGTGCAGTACGACGTCCACATCGGAGACGACGCGCCAGGGGATGCGCACGAAGCGCGACGCCGGCGGGCGGCCGCCGAAGACGCGCGTGGCGAGCACCGGCCCGGTCAACAGGTTGGAGAGCTCCGGCCGGGCGCCGGGGTCGAGGTGCGCCGGGTCGGCCGGGTCGGTCAGCTCCAGGTCGTCGACCGTCGTGATGGGCACGCCGTCGGGGTCGAGGAGCTGCCGGTCGAGCAGGTCGAGCTGCGCGTCGAGCACGCGGCCGGCGACCGGCGGGTGCTCGGGAAGGCTCTGCGTCGTCCTGCTCATGCTCCGGCTCCCGTGATGATCATCAGGGGGATGGCGGCGATCGACGCGACGAGGATGATCCCGAGGAAGATCAGGCCGAAGAAGTTCGTCGCCCTCCCGTTGACCTTGTCGCCCATGTATTTGGGGTCGTTGGCGATGACGAGGATCGGCAGGTAGGTCAGCGGCAGCGCGATCGCCGAGAAGACCACGGAGATCTCCGTCACCTGCACCGGGTCAACGCCGGTGTAGAGGATGCCCAGCGCGACCACCAGCGACAGGATCATCACCGCGTGGAAGCGCGACGCGGAGGCCGGCCGCCGGAACTTGCCCCACGGCCAGCCGAAGAACTGGGCGAGCGTGTATCCGCTCGACAGGGTGACCTCCAGTGCGGCGCCGAACGTCGCCGCGACGAAGCCGAGGATGACGACGATGAGCCCGATCTTGCCGAACGTCTGCGCGATCGGCAGCGCCGTCTCGTAGAGGGAGTCGACCGCGATGCCCTTGGGCAGCAGCACGATCGCGGCGCACGCGGCGATCGAGAGCGAGAGGATGCCGCCGAGCGGGAAGCCGACGAGCACGTTGAGCCGCGACTGCGCCAGGTCCTTCGGCTTCCACTTCTCCTCGATCGCGCCGGAGGAGAAGAAGAACACCTCGTACGGCGTCATCGCGGCGCCGAACAGCGCGATCGCGTAGTACCAGTAGGTCGACGCCGACTCGTCCGTGTGCGGGGAGGGCTGCAGCAGCACCTGCGAGCCCAGGGCGGACCAGTCGGGGTGGAGGGCGAACACCGCGACGGCGAAGATCACGAGCGCGAGGCCGAGGAGCCCGGTCACGTTCTCCAGGATCGAGAACTTCACCCGCCACACCACGATCCAGACGGCGATGGCGGCGACCGGGAACCACAGCCCGGGCGCGATGCTCGACGCAGCTGCAGGGCGAGCGCGATGCCGCCGACCTCGGCCGTCAGGGTGAGCAGGTTGATGAGGAAGGACGCCGACAGGTTCGCCAGCGCCATCCGCGCCCCGAGCCGCTCCCGGATGATCTCGAACGTCGCACGCCCGCTCACGGCGGCCACCCGGCCGGACATCTGGGCGAAGAGGCAGATGCCGATCACGCCGAGCACGACCACCCAGGTGAGCGTGAGCCCGAAGCGGGAGCCGACCACGCTGTTCGTGACGAGGTCGCCGATGTCGACGAACCCGCCGATGGCGGTGAGCACGCCGAGGGCGACGGCGAAGATGCCCTTCACTGCTTCTCCAGCCGCTTCGCGTCGGCGTCGAGCTGCTGCGCGAGCGCATCGAGCCGTGTGCGCAGACCGTCGAGGGCGGCGCCGGACAGGGTGCCCGCGCTCTCACGGTCGAGGGCGGTCTGCACGGCGTCCTGCGCCGCCCGCACGCGCTTCAGGATGCGGTCGCGATCGGCGCCGATCCCGCCGGTCGCCGTGAGCCCGCTGAGGGTGGTGGCCTGCTGGGCGAGCGTCTCGCCGCTGCCCGAGAGCCCGGTGTCCAGTGTGCCGGGGATCAGCCGGTCGTTCTGCTCGAGGCCGAGCACCAGCCCGGCCGAGCGCGAGCTCGACGCCGCGTCGCCGGCGGCCTGCGACAGCTGCGAGCGAGCCATCGAGTCGGCGCTGCACCCGCTGAGGAGCAGCACGCCGGCGAGGGCGGCCGTGGGGAACAGATACCGCTTCACGCCCGGGGACTGTACGCGCGCTGGGAGTTGGCCGGAAGGGGTGGCGCCGGCCCACTAAGCTGGTCGGCTCGGCGCCGGCCGGGCGGAAGGCGGGACGGATGTCCGACTACACCGACGCGAACCGGGCCAACTGGGACGAGCGCGCGACCCTCCACGCGGACCGCGGCGAGCACGGCTACCGCGTGTCGCGCTACATCGACGACCGGGAGGCCCTCTCGGACGTCGTGCGGTTCGACCTGCCGCGGCTCGGGTCCGTCGAGGGGCTCCGCGCCGCGCACCTCCAGTGCCACATCGGCACCGATACGCTCTCGCTCGCCCGCCTCGGCGCCCGCGTGACGGGCCTCGACTTCTCGCCGGTCGCCGTCGCCGAGGCCCGGGCCCTGGTGGCCGAGACCGGGGACGATGTCGACTTCGTGGTCGCCGACGTCTACGACGCCGCCTCGGTGCTGCCCGCGGCCTCCTTCGACCTCGTCTACACGGGGATCGGCGCGCTCTGCTGGCTGCCGCGGGTCGACCGCTGGGCGCGTGTGGTCGCGGGCCTGCTCGCGCCCGGCGGCTCCCTCTTCCTGCGCGAGGGGCACCCCATCCTCTGGGCCATGGACGAGCGCCTCGACGACGATCTGCACCTCCGGTTCTCCTACTTCGAGCACGAGCAGCCGCTGGAGTGGGACGACGACTCCACCTACGTCGACACCATCCGCCCGCTCACGGCGACGCGCACCTACGAGTGGAACCACTCGCTCGGCGAGATCGTCACGGCCCTGATCGACGCCGGCCTGCGGATCGACCTGCTGGTGGAGCACGACAGCGTGCCGTGGGAGGCGCTGCCGGGCCAGATGGTGCTGCGGCCCGACGGCGAGTTCGCCCTCGCGGAGCGCAACGGCGTCGCCCCGCTCAGCTACACGCTGCGCGCGACCAGACCGGCGTGACCCCCTTGCCCGCGGACGCGATCGCGGTGACCGTGGGGGGCATGGATGCACACGACGAACGCAAGTCCACGATCGGCGAGCGCCTGACCGGGGTGCGCGACCCGAAGGATCCGGACGGACTGCTCACCGTCGAGCAGGACGCCGACCGGCCCGACCCCTCCCGCTACGGCACGCCGGAGACGGACACCCTGGAGCGCGAGCAGGCGCACTTCGCGGCGCTGCGCGCGTCGGAGTCCACCGGCGACCTGCCCCGGGTGCCGCCCAAGCGCGGCGTCACCGGTCTGGGCTGACC